>JBAUGM010000781.1:0-10314 GCA_049679725.1 Tepidisphaeraceae bacterium | reverse complement strand
CTCGACGGTCAACGCCCCCGGCTGGTCGACGGGTGAGTAGGGCTCGGTGGGCAAGCGCCCGCGCGAGGGCATGATCATCTGCCCGTCGAGCTGATCATTGCGCGGCGCACTGGGCGACGAACCGCCGCACCCGGCAGCGCACGCCAGCCCCGCCGCAACCAGCACCACGATCGGCCTTCTCATCGACGCGCTCCCGTCATGATCGCACGCCCGCGATCGGTCACCCGCGCTGGCGAGGTTCGCTTCAGCGGGCGGGTCAGCGGCGCAAGTGATCCCCGTTCGACGTGCATCACGCGCGTTCAAGCTAAGCGAGTGTCGGCGCGCGCACAAGCCTCGTTCGCGCGACGCACCCGCGCCCTTCCCGCCCGCTGAAGCGGGGCTCGCCACCTGGGCTCACACGCGGAAGATCGCGCCCATCCGCCGACCCAGCAGGGAACTCGCCGACAGGATCGTCAGTGTCAGCAGCACCATCGCCCACACGCCCAGCGCGCTGGCGATGTACGGGCCGTCGCCCAGACGCTGGAACAGCTCGTAGATCGCCTTGGTGATGGGCCAGTAGTCGGCCCTCTGCGCGAGGATGAGCGAGTCGCTGACCTCGAGCATCGCGAACGCGAACGCCAGCAGCCCGCCGGCGATCAGGTTCGCGGCGATCAGCGGAACGGTGATGCGGCGCATCGTCATCCAGCTCGATGCGCCGAGGTTGTGCGCCGCGAGCTCCAGGTCGACCGGCGTCTGCTCGAGCCCCGCGACCGCGCTGCGCACGACGTACGGCAGCCGCCGCATCGCGTAAGCGACGACGAGGAGCAGCGTGGGGTTCTCGTTCACGTCGACAAGCTGTTGCAGCCACATCAAGTCGCGCGGCGACGCATCGTCCCACGCCTTCACCCACGTCTTGAGTCGCAGGCTGATCGCCAGGTACCCGAACGCCAGCACCAGCCCCGGCACGGCCAGCGGGAGCATGGCGATGCTGTCGACGAACTGCCGCACCGCGACGGGCAGCTTCGAGCGCACGACGATCACCGCGATCATCAGCCCCAGCGCGATGTCGATGATCATGCTCAGGCTGGCGAACTTCAGGCTGTTCTGAACCGACGGCAGCGTCAGCGAATGCGTCAGTCCCGTGACGTAGTGGTCGTTCGTGAAGACGGACGGGAGCGCACTGTTGTACCACGCGCCGACGCCGCTGGCGCTCATGAGGATCACGCCGATGTGCGGCAGCAGCGCGAGCCCGCTGACGATCAGGAACGGCAGCAGGACGGGGATGCTCGCGACCAGTCCCAGTTGTCGCGCCGCGCCCTGCACTGACGCCTTCGTGACCGCCGCGTCCTGTCGGCGGCCGAGGATGAGGCGCCCGGTCACGTAGAGCAGGACGCTGGCGAACAGCATGACGACGACCAGCGCGTACGGCACCGGGCTGCCGCTGACCTGCGTGATGCGGTGGAAGATCTGGACGGGCGTCGCCTCGTAGAAGTCGAACATGAGCGGCGTGCCGAGCTCGGTAAAACTCCAGATGAGCACGATCGTCCCGCCGGCAAACAGGCCGGGCCGCATGAGCGGGAGCGTGATGCGGCGGAAGATCGTCCAGCGCGAGGCCCCGAGGTTCGCCGCCGCCTGCTCCATGGCGGGATCGAGGTTGGCCAGCGCGGCGGAGACGTTGAGGAACAGGATGGGGTAGAGGCTCAGCGACTCGACGAGGATGATTCCCCACATTCGCGCCGAGCCGATCCAGTCGATCGGGGAGCCCGGCTCCGCCAGCCCCACGCCCTGCGCCACGCTCGTGAGCACGCCGAACCGGCCGAGGATCTGCCGCATGCCGATGGCGCCGACGAACGGCGGGAGGATCAAGGGGACGAGCAGCAGCGCGCTGGCGATCCCCTTGCCCCAGAAGTTGAAGCGCACGCTCATCAGCGCCAGGGGCACGCTGATCACCGTGCAGACGAACGTCACGCTGATCGCGATGGCGGCGCTGTTGAGCAACCCCTGGCGGAGCGAATGGTCCTGGAAGATCGCGCCGACGTACGCGAGCGTAAACCCGCCCGACCCTTTCTCGCCAGGGATGCCGAAGAATCCGACGCGCACGACCTGAAAAATCGGCCAAATCAAAAACACCGCAAACGCGGCAAGGATGACGGCGAGGATGATCGAATGTCGAAGTCGGCTCATGTTGAACGGCTTACCTCACCGGAAGCGGCTTCTCATGTCATCCTGAGGTACTCCGAAGAATCTAGCCACGAGCGTAGGAGCCGCCCCATCCACGGCTAGATCCTTCGGAGTACCTCAGGATGACAACGCACACTGCGCATCAGCTACCGCGCGCTTCCGCGCGCAGCTTGCGGTACTCCTCGCGGAACTCGTTCGTCCATTTGCGCTGCAGCGCCAGCCGATCGACCGGCGCGGCGCTGTTCCACTGCTTTTCGCGGCGCAGCGCTTCCTGCTGGTCGAAGGGGAACGTGCCGAGCTTCGCGTCCAGTTCCGTGGCGCGCGGCGATTCGAGGATGATTCGCCGCGTCTGGCGGAGGTCTTCCAGCACGTCCATGCAACTGAACTCGATGGTCTCCCCGAGGATGCGGAACGTGCGCTTCCGCGCCGCCGACGTGTTGAACCCCGCCGCCGCGGTGAACGGGTTGGCCTTGCCCTTGAGCACCGGGTCGCTCGCGTACAGCGACGCCCGGATCGGCAGCCGGTACAGGCTCGACTCGCGCGGCCCGCCAGGCTGGCCGGCCGGCGTGTACCACAGCTTCTGCCCCGCCTCGCTCAGCACGAATTCGATGAAGCGCAGGGCGAGCGGGTTGACCTCTCCCCTGGTCTTGGCGACCGCGATCGGGTCCGGGTTCACCGCCGTCGCGTTCACCGGCTCGACGTACGCCATCCGCTTCGTGCCGTCCGCCCGCGGCGGCAGCATGTCGATCTGGTTGAGCGAGTGAAAGTCGATCGTCATCCCCGCGGCCACGTCCCCGCTGCTGATCTGGCCGGGCAGCGCGGAGCTGGCGTCGGTGAACAACCGCGCGTTGGCCGCGATCTGCCGCAGCAGCCCCATGCCCTCGGCCCAGCCCTGGTCCTCGCTGCGGCCCTGCTGCGCGGCGTCGGCCATCGCCCGCTCGATGACCGTCATGTACGCCGCCTTGGCCGAGCTGCTGAGCGTCGGGTCGGCCATCACGACCCACCCGCGGTAGCGCGGGTCGGCCAGGTCGCGCCAGGTCTTCGGTTCCGGGAGCCCGAGGTAGGCCACGACGTCGCGGTTGTACGCGATGCCGAAGCTGCTTAACGCCGTGCCGAACCACTGTGGCGGCGAGCCGCGGTCGAACAGCGGCAGCCCGCCGAGGTCCGGCACGGCGAAGGCGGCATTCATCAGCTCCGGGGGCAGCGTGACCGGCTGGAGGTGCCCGCCCTTCTTGAGCTGATCCTCGAACAGCGCGTCCCCGCCGCCCCACACGAGGTCCACGCCGTAGTTCCCGAACGTGTCGTACGAGACGCGGCTGGCGTCGAAGAACTTCACGATCTGCGCCGCGCCGTAGCTCCGCCAGTCGATCTCGACCGGCTGACCGAACCGCTGCTGGTGCCAGTCGGAAAACGCCTGGGCGAACTCCCGCCGAATGCTCTCGACGTGCGGGGTGACGATGACGAGCTTCAGCGCGTCGCCCGTCGGCGCGGGCGGGCGATCACCCGCGGGCGTCCCGATCGCCTGCCGCAACACGAACGGCGTGACGAGGACGACGAAGAAGAGGATGACGAAGGCGTAGCGACGCATCTATTTGAGCGGCAGTCGATGGAATCGAATTCGGCGCTCGTCGACAGTCACACAAACTCCGGCGTCTAACTCGACTCCCACGGCCTCAATCACCTTTCGCAGCAGGGAAGCCACTTCCGCGCCGCGAAGCCCCTCGATCCGGATTCGAATGGTTGATGGTTCAGTAGCTCGGTCCGATGCCAAGTGGCGGTGAAAATCCGAATCGTACGTGACGATCGTGAAGCCACCGTTCCGCGCGTATTCGATGATGATGGGATCCGCTGCGGCGGCAAGTCCACAATCTCGCACGTGCGTCGCGTCGATGCCATCCGCTCGCAGCAAGTCCGCCGACAACGGCGGTAGCCCCTCGTCAAGGAGGAGCTTCATCGCGAGGCCGGCAGGTGGACCACCCGATCTTCAAGGTTCGCGGCCGCGTATTCGAGTGCCTGGCGTATGTCTTCTTCCTCAAGATCGGGGTACTCGCGCAGCAACTCGTGACGATCCGGATATGTCGCCACGAGCTTGACGACCCGGCGGACCGTCAGCCGCATGCCGCGGATGCACGGCTGGCCGTTCATCTTCTCAGGCTCGATCGTGATGCGGTCGAATTCAGGTCCCATGGCTACTCCCTTAAGACTACCACGTCTTCCGGGTCAAACTCCACCGTCAATTGCTCCGGCACGTGAAATAAGGGCGGCGCGCTGATCACCTTGA
Source organism: Tepidisphaeraceae bacterium (assembly GCA_049679725.1). GTDB lineage: Bacteria > Planctomycetota > Phycisphaerae > Tepidisphaerales > Tepidisphaeraceae > DASYWJ01. The sequence continues at coordinate 5,873 of JBAUGM010000781.1, read as the reverse complement.
GCCGGTGGTCGTTGACGAGCAGCACGTGTTCGCTCGCCTCGCCGAGGAAGGTGCTTTCCAGCGGGCGGCCGATCATGCGGTTCTCGCCGCCCCCACCGCCATCAGCCGGGCGGCCGTTGCGGGCGATCTGCATCTGCTCGGGGCGGATGCTCACGAGCACCTCGGCCCCGCCGTTGATGCCTGCAGGCGCGTTCGCGAGCGACGCCATGACGCTGCCGACGGGCGTCTTGATAACCCAGTTCTTTTCGTCGCGAGTCATGAGCGTGCCGGGGATCAGGTTCGTCTGCCCGATGAAGTCGGCAACGAAGCTCGTGTGCGGGCGGTGGTAAAGCTCATCCGGCGTGCCCACCTGCGCGAGCCGCCCGCCCTTCAGCACGGCGATTCGGTCGGCGACGCTCAGCGCCTCCTTCTGGTCGTGCGTGACGTAGATCGTCGTGAACCCGGCCGTCTTGCAGATGCGGCGGATCTCGCTGCGCATCTCGTGACGCAACTTCGCGTCGAGGTTCGACAGCGGCTCGTCGAGCAGCAGGCAGTCGGGTTGGACGGCCAACGCGCGGGCCAGCGCGACGCGCTGCTGCTGCCCGCCGGAGAGCTGGTTGGGCTTGCGATCGGCCAGCGCTTCCATCTGCACGAGCGAGAGCACTTCCGCAACCCGCTCGTCCTGTTTCGCCCGCGACACTTTGCGCACTTGCAGGCCGAAGCGGACGTTCTCGCGCACGCTCATGTGCGGCCACAGCGCGTAACTCTGGAAGCACATGACGGCGTTGCGCTTGTCCGTGTGCAGCGGCGTGACGTCGCGATCGTTGAAGAAGATTCTTCCTTCGTCCGGGTCGTGCAGCCCCGCGATCAGGCGCAGCAGCGTGCTCTTGCCGCACCCGCTGGGGCCGAGGAGGAAAAACAGTTCCCCGGCCTGGATTTCCAGGTCAATGGCATCGAGGGCAACGGTTGTGCCGAAGCGTTTGGTGATGTGATCAAGGCGAACTGCGGTCATCGCGGGCGGCATTGTACAGGGCGCGGGAGAATTTGCGTCCTGATGAGCAGCGACAAATCAGTCGGTTTCCGCGTCGCCCAGCCCCAGCCCGATCGAGAACGCGGTGAATCCCAGCACCATGGCCGTCAGGCATAAGAATACCTGTGGCAGGATCCCGCGCGGGTCGTGGTACGAGTTCGCGCGCCACACGGCCAGGGCCGAGAGACTCAAGAGAAAGGCAACCTTCCCCGCGCGCTGGACGTGGTTCAAAATCTCGCGCTTCACTTCATTCTTCATTTCGTTTTTCATCTTGTTAAGCACCCACTCACTTCACTGACGTTCTGCACAGAAACCCGGCACAAAAGAGGCGTTTGCACACGTCGCGAACCGCCGGGGCCGGGTTTCTATTGTCGAGATGGGGATTAACGAACGATGTGCCACGCGACGGCGCGGCGCGGAATTGTCGTGAAGTTTTGTGAAACTTACCTCACGCTGACGAAGTGTTAGCGCGGCGCCGCCGTCGCCGTCAGGTGATCATTGCGCCCAGCCGAACGAACGTTCGACGGCGCGCGTCCACGTCGCGTGAAGGTGTTGCCGCCGCGCGTCGCTGATCTGCGGCTGCCACGTGCGGTCGACGACCCAGTTGGCCCGCAACTCGTCAATCTCTTCCCAGAATCCCACCGCCAACCCCGCGGCGTAGGCGGCGCCCAGCGCCGTCGTCTCCGTCACGCGCGGGCGAACCACCGGGATGCCGAGCACGTCCGCCTGGAACTGCATGAGCAAACCGTTGGCCGCCATTCCCCCATCGACTTTCAACGATGTGAGTTCGACGCCGGAGTCTTTTCGCATCGCCGCGAGGACGTCCGCCGTCTGGTACGCCGCCGCCTCCAGCGCCGCCCGCGCTAGGTGTGCACGGTTGCTGAATCCGGTGAGCCCGACGATCGTCCCTCGCGCGTCCGCCCGCCAGTGCGGCGCGAACAAACCGGAGAACGCCGGCACGATGTAGACCCCGCCGTTGTCGGGCACGCTCCCGGCCAGCGCTTCGATCTCGCTCGACGACTTGATGATGCCGAGGTTGTCGCGGAGCCACTGCACGAGCGCGCCGGTCACCGCGATCGATCCTTCCAGCGCGTACTTCGCCGCGGCCCCGGCGCGTTGATACGCGACGGTCGTCAGCAGCCCCGCCTTCGACTGCACGATCTGCTCGCCGGTGTTGAGCAGCATGAAGCAGCCGGTGCCGTAGGTGTTCTTCGCGTCGCCTGGGTCAAAGCACGCTTGGCCAACGAGCGCCGCCTGTTGATCGCCGAGGATGCCACAGACGGGAACCTCGCCGCCGAACGGGCCGTCACGCTTGGTGCGGCCGAACGCGCTCGCGTGCGATGACGCGACGATCTCCGGCAGCATTGCGCGCGGCACTCCGAAGGCGCGCAGGATCTCGTCATCCCACTGCAGCGTCCGCAGGTCCATCAGCATGGTTCGGCTGGCGTTGGTGACGTCGGTGACGTGGCGGCCGGTGAGTTGCCAGGTCAGCCACGTGTCGATCGTGCCGAAGACCGCCCGCCCCGCTTTCGCCTCATCGCGCAGGCCGGGGACATGCTCCAGCATCCACCGCATCTTCGGCCCGGAGAAGTACGTCGCCAGCGGCAGACCGACGCGCTCGCGGAACCGGTTGACGTCCTCGCCGTCCTCGCGCGCCAGCGCCTCGCAGATCGCCTGCGTGCGCGTGTCCTGCCACACGATCGCGTTGCCGTACGGCCGCCCGCTCTCTCGATCCCACGCGACCGTCGTCTCGCGCTGGTTCGTGATGCCGACGGCGGCGATATCGTTCGCCGTCGCGCCGGCGAGTTCCATCGCCTCGCCGATCACCTCGCGCGTGCGCTGCTGGATCTCGATCGGATCGTGCTCCACCCACCCCGGGCGCGGGAAGATCTGACGGTGCTCCTTCTGCGCGATCGCCACCGACTTCTGCCGGTCGAAGAGGATGCAACGCGTGCTCGTGGTGCCCTGGTCGATGGCGGCGACGAATTTCAGCATCACGGCCCATGATAACAGCGCGACGCCAGCGTCATCCTGAGGTACTCCGAAGGATCTCGATCTTCGCGAATCGCTCTCGACTCCGAGATCCTTCGGAGTACCTCAGGATGACGGCAGACAGGTGGTCAACGGACGGGCTATGATCCGTCCACTGCCATGCCCCGCATCGCCCGCTGGATCAAGGAACCGTTCTGCGGCCTGTCGCACCTCTTCGGCGCGGCGCTGTCCGTTGCCGGCCTCGTCGTGCTCCTCGTGATCACGAGCGGCCGGCCGTGGCACGTGACGGGCGTCGCGATCTATGGCGCATCGCTCGTCCTGCTTTACGTTGCGAGCACGCTGTCCCACTCGGTGCACTGCTCACCGGATCGCGAGAAGCGGCTCGACCGGTTCGATCACGCGGCCATCTTCCTGCTCATCGCGGGGACGTACACGCCGCTGTGCCTCGTGACGCTACGGGGGCCGTGGGGGTGGACGATTTTGGCGGTCGAGTGGGTGCTGGCGGTGGTCGGCATCGTGCTCGTGACGAGTGGCGTGATTCGCCGGCAGTGGCCGCGCGTGGCGGTGTACGTGGCGATGGGATGGGTGGCGCTGGCCGCGGTCGTCCCGCTCGTGCACCTGCTGCCGGGCTGGGCGATCTTCTGGATGCTCGCGGGTGGGTTGATCTACACGCTGGGGGCGGTGATCTACGCGACAGATTGGCCGCGGCTTTGGCCGGGTCGGTTCGGATCGCACGACCTGTGGCACGTGTTCGTGCTGGCGGGCAGCGCGTGTCACTTCGTGATGATCCTCTGCTTCATCGCGATGGCGTAGCATTCCCGTGGCTTGGGCGTCTCGCCCGAGCTTCCCGCGGAGCGGTTTCGCCGAAGCGCTCGGGCGAGACGCCCCAGCCACGAAAGAGCAAACGTAGTCGTTCCATCCCGAATCGATTATCACCTGAATTCGCAGTGAAACAGGACGCGCTCAATCCCGCCCTCGACATCTCCGCCTGCATGCTGGCGGACCGGCACCGGCTGCGCAGCCGGCTGCGCGGGATCGAGCGCGCCATCGAAGCGGGCCGACCGGGTGAGGACGCGCTGCGCGCAGTCACGAGCGAGTTCGAGCGCTCCCGCGCCCGCCGAGAACAACGCCAGTCGCACCTCCCCCGCCCGACGTTCCCCGACGACCTCCCCATCGTGCAGAAGCGGCACGAGATCGCAGACGCCATTCGCGCGAATCAGGTCGTCGTCATCACGGGTGAAACCGGCTCCGGCAAGACGACACAGCTCCCCAAGATCTGCCTCGAGCTCGGCCGCGGCGTGTCGGGGATGATCGGCCACACCCAGCCGCGCCGCATCGCCGCCCGGAGCGTGTCGGCGCGCATCGCATCCGAGCTGAACGCGTCCGTCGGCCACGCGGTGGGCTACAAGATCCGCTTCGGCGACAAGACCTCATCCGACACGTTCATCAAGGTGATGACCGACGGCATCCTGCTCGCCGAGACCCAGGGCGACCGGTTCCTCGAGCAGTACGACACGCTCATCATCGACGAGGCCCACGAGCGCTCGCTCAACATCGACTTCCTCCTCGGCTATCTGAAACAACTGCTCCCCAAGCGCCCCGACCTGAAGCTGATCATCACGTCGGCGACGATCAACCCGCAGCAGTTCAGCCGGCACTTCAATGATGCGCCGATCGTCGAGGTGTCCGGGCGCACGTATCCGGTCGAGGTGCGGTATCGCCCGTTCAGCGACGACTTGGAAGAAGAGGAGATCGAGCTTCCCGACCTCATCACCGCCGCCGCCGACGAGTGCTGCCGCGACGCTCCGTTGGCTGCCGAGCGGATCGGCATCCTCGTCTTCCTTCCGGGCGAGCGGGAGATTCGCGAGACGGCCGAGGCGCTGCGCAAGCACTTATTCCCGCTTCGAACCGGCCTCGGTTTCCACAACCACGCGGAAGTCATTCCGCTCTACGCGCGCCTGTCGGCCGAGGAGCAGGGCAAAGTATTTCAGTCATTCCGCGGTTTGCGGATCGTCCTCGCGACGAACGTCGCCGAGACATCGCTCACCGTGCCGGACATTCACTTCGTGATCGACCCCGGGTACGCGCGCCTCAGCCGCTACAGCCCGCGCACGAAGGTCCAGCGCCTGCCGATCGAGCGCGTCTCGCAGGCGTCGGCCGACCAGCGCAAGGGCCGCTGCGGGCGCGTCGCGGAGGGGATCTGTGTCCGGCTCTACTCAGAAGAGGATTTCCTCTCCCGCCCGCGCTTCACCGAGCCGGAGATCCTCCGCACGAACCTCGCCGCCGTCATCCTGCAGATGAAGGCGCTGAAGCTCGGCGAGGTGCAGGATTTTCCGTTCGTCGAGCCGCCGGACTACCGCGCGATCAAGGACGGCTACCAGACGCTGCACGAGCTGGGCGCGATCGACGACCGCAACGAGCTGACCGACATCGGCTGGGCGCTCTCGAAGCTGCCGATCGATCCGCGCATCGGGCGGATGATCCTGGCCGCGCGCGACGAGAACTGCATGGACGAGGTGCTGGTCATCGCCGCCGCCCTGTCGGTGCAGGACCCGCGCGAGCGCCCGATGGACAAGCAGGAGGCCGCCGACGCGGCGCACGCGCAATTCCGCGACGAGAACTCCGACTTCGTGGGCTTCCTGAAGCTCTGGCAGTTCTATCACGGGCAGGCCGAGCAACTCTCGCACAGCAAGTTGCGGAAGATGTGCCAGACGAACTTCCTCTCGTTCGTGAGGATGCGCGAGTGGCACGACATCCACCAGCAGCTGCACGGCCTCGTCGGCGAGATGGGCTTGCAGCGTGGCCCACGCGCTTCTGTAGGGGCGACGCCTGCGTCGCGGTCGACGCGCAGCGTCCCGTCGACTCTTGAGGC
>JBAUGM010000780.1:0-13220 GCA_049679725.1 Tepidisphaeraceae bacterium | reverse complement strand
GCCCAAGCCACGGTCAAGTCGGCGTCGTTCTTCCGTGGCTTGGGCGTCCCGCCCGAGCATTCTGATTCATCACTCCGTGCTGAACGAAATGCCCGCGTCGCGCAGGGCCTGCTTGATCTGCTCGATGTGCTCGAAGTCGCGCGTCTCCAGCACGCAGATGATGTTCACCAGCGCGACGTCCGGCGGGCCGAAGTGGCGGTCGTGCTCGACTTCCTTCACGCTGGCGCCCGTCGCGCCAAGCACCTTCGTCAGGTGCGCCAGCGACCCCGGCCGATCGCTCACGTGCGCGACGATGCGGCAAAGCCGCCCGTCCGCGGCCAGACCACGATCGATGACCTTCGAGATCATCGAGACGTCGATGTTCCCGCCGCACAGGACGAGGACGACCTTCTTGCCGGCCAGGTCCAATGACTCCTCCATCGCCGCCGCGAGCGGGACGGCTCCGGCGCCTTCGATCATCGTCTTCTCCAACTCGAGCAGTCGCAGGACGGCCCGCGCGATCTGGGCTTCGTCAACGAGCAGCAGGTCGTCGATGACCTCTTTGGCGATGTCGAAGCAGAGCTCGCCCACCTCCGCAACGGCCAACCCGTCCGCGAGCGTGGGTTTGGTCTCGACGTGTGTCACCTGGCCCGCGCGGAGCGAGGCGTGCATGGTCGGCGCGTTCACCGGCTCGACGCCGATGATGCGGACGGTCGGCTTGAGCGATTTGATCGCCCGCCCCACCCCCGCGATCAGCCCGCCGCCGCCCACGGGGACGATCACGACGTCGACATCCGGGACGTCTTCCAGGATCTCCAGCCCGATCGTCCCCTGCCCGGCGATGATGTCGGGATCGTCGAAACCCGGCACGTAGACCAACCCCTGCTCGGACTCGAGTTGCTTCGCGTGCTTCTTCGCGTCGTCGTAGCTCTCGCCGTGCAGGATGACGTTGGCGCCGAACGACCGGCAGTTCTTTACTTTCACCAGCGGCGACCACTTGGGCATCACGACGGTGACGGCGATGCCCAGATCATGCCCGTGGTACGCCAGCGCCAGCGCGTGGTTACCGGCCGAGGCGGCGATCACGCCACGCCGGCGCTGCTCGGGGTCGAGCAGGAGCAGCTTGTTCCGCGCCCCGCGCTCCTTGAACGAGCCGGTCATCTGCAGGTTGTCGAGCTTGCAGTAGACCTCGCACCCGCACAGCCGCGAGAGCGACAGCGAGTACGGGCAGGGGCTGTGGTAAATGACGTCGCGGATGCGCTCGCGCGCGGCGCGGATGGAATCGAGGGTGACGGACATGCGAGGGGGATTGTAGCGGGCCGCGACGGTCGGGAGGAAATCCGTGGGGGTCGCGAGGAAGAGTCGGGTCTTCGCTCAAGCTCGGACACCGGCGTGACGGGTGCACGCGGGCGCGCGCCGGCGAGCGATCCGTGCTCGCGCTCCTCTCACCCCGGCGCGGTTCCTTCGATCGTGGTCGGGCACGTCGTCGGCGCGACGCTTCTGATCGGTGCGAAGTCTCCGACGACCATCATTCGACCTGCGGGCGGTGGCTTCGGTCGATACACCGCCGTCGCCAGCGCCGACGCGACGCCGCCCAGCCCGCCGATCGCGGCGACCAGCTTCCAGCCGTACCGGGGTTGCTTCGGCTTCGCGTACTCCAGCGGCGTCACCCCGCCGCGTTCGTTCGGCACGTACGCGATGCACAACCGACCCGCCGACTCGCACACGAGCCGCTGGGCCTCGTCCTGGGGCATGGCCGAGAGGTTGTGAACGTGGCGGTTGCAGTGGGAGCAGAATCGGGCTTTGTCGTCGCCCTGCATGCTGTCCCACGCGACCGGGCAGGGTTCGGCGACACGGACCTGTTGCAGCGAGATGCGGGTGGCGGGCATGGCGGACCTCCAGCATCGATTGACGCGGAGGCCGGTGGAAAGTTCCGACTCTTACTCCCTCTCCCCGTACCCGGGGAGAGGGCTGGGGAGAGGGGGCAGCCGCGACGCGCAGCACCGTTCGAGCGCATCGAGCACGGCATCGATGTTCCCGATCACCTCGAAATTGGTGAAGCGAATGACATGGATTTGGTTTTCGTTCAGGTACGCAGTCCGCTCCGCATCGTAGCGCTCCTGCTCGGTGTGAGTGTCGCCGTCCAACTCGACGACAAGCTTGAGCGACGGGCAGAAGAAGTCCGCGATATACGGCCCGATTCGGTACTGCCGGCGAAAGCGCAGGTTCATGAACTGGTCGTTGCGGAGGTAGGACCAGAGTTTCCTCTCCGCGAGGGATGGCTCGCGCCGCATCTCGCGGGCGCGAGTGGCGAGGACGCGACGGAAGGAATCGTCGGGTCTATCTCGTTTCATGTCGCCTCTCGCTTCCCCTGGCTTGCCTCCGGCGGACGGCCCCTCTCCCCTGCCCTCTCCCCGAGTACGAGGAGAGGGAGTAAGAGGCGCTTCCCGCTATTTCACCCACCCCCACAACTCGTTCGCTTGGCGGAAGAGAACTACGGCGCACAGCAGAAAGCAGACCGAGAAGAACGCGGACACCGCCGCCGCAATGCCGAAGTTTCGCGTGAGGGCGGACCCAACCGCGAGGACCCCAAGGCCACCGCCGATGCAGAGCGAGACGATACCGGTGAAGCCCGTCACGACAGCGCGGACGCGGTTCCGGGGTGCGTGATGAGCGGGCTGGTAGGGAAGGGTGACGTGCGGAGTTGGCAGATCGTCCGATGTTTCCTCCGCCACGGCTTACTCCTCGGAAGAAGTCAGCACCTGCACCGACGCCGACAGCTCGCGGGGGCGGGTGTCGATCAGTTGCGGCTCGGGGAGTTCCTTGTCGGTTCGCGCGCCCATCTCGGAGATCTTGCGGGCGGTCACGAGCACGCGCGTCTCCAGCGAGCCGACCGCCTGGTTGTAGGTGCTGACAACGGTGTCGAGGTTCGCGCCGAGCCGGGCGAAGTGGCCGGCGAGCGTGGCGATGCGCTCGTAGAGCTGCTTGCCCAGTTCGCGGATCTCCTCGGCGTTCTGCGTGACCTCTTCCTGCCGCCAGCCGAACTCGATGGCTTTCAACAGCGCGATCAGCGTGGTCGGCGTGGCGACGATCACGCGGTTCTTCAGGCAGTCCTCGATCAGGTTCCCGTCGTGCTCGACGGCGGCGTAGAGGAACGCTTCACCGGGCAGGAACATGACGACGAACTCGGGGCTGCGCGCGAACTGGCTCCAGTAACTCTTCTGCGCCAGGTCGCGCGCGCGGGCGCGGACCTGGGCGCAGTGCCGCTGCATGCACAACTTGCGAGTGTCCTCATCCGGCGCCGCGGCGGCGTCGAGGAAGGCGTCGAGTGTGGCCTTGCAGTCGATGACGATCTGCCGGCCGCCCGGCAGGTTGATCAGCACGTCCGGGCGCTGCCGGCCGTCGTCGGTGTCGCCCCCCTGATCGCCCCTTCGCTCAACCGTCATCTGCTCGACGAAGTCACAGCGGTTGCTCATCCCCGCCAGCTCGACGAGCCGCTTCAGCGTGATCTCGCCCCACTGCCCGCGCGCGTTGGGCCGGCGCAGGGCGCTGACGAGCTGGTGCGTCTGCGTGTTGAGGGTGCGCTGGGTCTCGGCGAGCACGCCGAGCTGCTCGCGGAGCATGCTGTACGACTCGACGCGCGACCGCTCGATTTCGGAGACGCGCACCTGGTACTGGCCGAGCAGCTGTTGCATGGGCTTGAGCAGCCCTTCGATCTCCGCCTTGCGCTGCTCGAGCGAGCCGGTGGCCTCGGTCGAGAGCTGCCCGAACCGCTCCTTGGCGAGGGCGAGGAAGGCTTCGTTGTTCTTCGCCAGCGCCTCCTGCGACACGCTGGCGAAGGCGGCGCGGAGCTGATCATGCGCATCGTCGAGGAGCCGCTTCTGCTCGGCGATGTTGTCCTGGGCGGATTGGAGCTGAGCGGCCAGCGTGGCCGCGTCCTTCTCGGCACCGGAGACGATCTGACGCAGGGATTCGGTCTGCTGCGCCTCCCTGTCGAGGCGCGCCGACAGATCGGCGCAACGCTGCTCGCCAGCGGCGGCGGCCGCTTCAGCGGCCCCGTTCTGTCCTCGACACTTCCGCTCCGCCAGCAAGTACCCAACCACCCCACCAACGGCGAGCGATACGATCGCAATGACGACTTCCACCATGGCGCTCCCTGCCCGTGCCTGCTCCCTTACGCCGACCTAACGGGTGGAACTGTAACCAAATCGCGCCGCCGATGGCAAACAAACGTTCCGCGACGCATGAGGCGGATAACATGAATCGGTGCCCCGCTTCGTCGCCATTCTGGAGGACGACCCGTCTCGAATCGCCGCGATGCGTTACTGCCTCGGCGAGCTGTTACCCAATTGCGAGCAACAGATCTTCGAGGACGCGGCGGAAATGATCGCGTGGCTTGGGCGACACCTCGATGCGGTCGCACTGATCTCGCTCGATCACGATCTACCGTTTTTTCGCAATTCGGATGGCACCACCACGGATTGCGGGACGGGGCGGCAGGTGGCGAATTACCTCTGCACGGTCGCCGTGCCTTGCCCGGTCATCGTGCACAGCTCGAACAACGTGTGTGCGCCGGGCATGATCCGGTGCTTGCGCGACGCCGGCGTCGTGCACGCGCGCGTGTATCCGCATTACGATACCGAGTGGATTCGTTCCGATTGGGTGGAACAGATCAAGGCGTACGTGCGAGGCGGATTGATCGCCCTTGAGAAAAAGCCCAGCCGCTGAAGCGGCCTCGCCAAGTTGGCTACTTCGCCCGCGCGGCGTCGGCGGCTTTGTTGAGGATCTCGAGCTGAGCGCGGTGGGTGGCGATGTGCGACCGGAGCACGCGCTTCACGTCGTCGCGGCCCGCGCCGATGGCGCGGAGGGCGTTCTCGTAGCGCTCGATGGTCAACTGTTTTTCCTGCGCGAGCTTGGGGAGGAGGAACTTGAGCGACAGGAAGGCGAGGTATTGCTCTTCCGGCCGCAGCGAGCGCGGGACGGGATATCCGCCGAGCGATTCGATCAGGTCGGACAGCTCGCCGGCGTGGCGATGGTTCGTCTCAACCATCTCCGCGAGCGGGCGGCGCACCTCCACCGTCGCGCGGCTCAGGTACGGCGAGCCCTCGTCCATGAAGCGGAACACGCTGTTCAGCTCCGCCTCGAGCAGGCTGTTGAGCACGTCGATGACGGCGACGGGAGCGGCGGCCATGGGGGCGGAGTGTAGCATGCGTCAATTCAAAGCGAACATCGAACATCCAACATCGAACACCGAACATCGAAGACGCAGACAAGGGGCTTCGTCTTCGTTCGACGTTCGGTGTTCGATGTTGGGTGTTCGATGTTTCAATCAGTCTTCTTCCACCATGACCGTCTGCGTCGTCGGCGCCGCTTGCGGCTTGGCGGTTTCCACCGTCACCAGATGCAGCCGCCCGTACGCGCTCGTCAGCGTGTTCATCGGGCCGAAACCGACGAGCATGAGCACGAGGATGACGGCACACGCGGCGGCGAGCCCCGCGCCCAGCGGGTTCGACGCCACCGTCACCTCGCGGCTGCCTTCCTTCGGCCCGTCCAGGTACATGACCTTCACGACGCGGAGGTAGTAGTAGAGGCTGAAGACGGTGTTGATGCCGATGACCGCGACGAGCCACCACCACCAGCCGCCGTTGTCGCCCAGGACGTACATGACGTTCAGCTTCGCGACGAACCCCGCGAACGGCGGCAGCCCGACGAGGCTGAACATGAACGCGCCCATGGACGCCCCGAGCACCGGCGAGCGCCGGCCGAGACCCTTGTAGTCGTCGAGCAGCTCGCTGCCCGTCTGCTTCGCCACGACGCCGGCGACGGTGAACGCGCCGAGGTTCATGAACAGGTAGACGGCCAAGTACAGCAAGAGCGCCTGCGCGGCTTCGACGGGGATCACGCCGTCTTGCGCCTCGCCCACCAGCTTGCTGCCGTGCGTCACGAGCAACGACAGGGCGCACAGCATATATCCCGCGTGCGCGATCGAGCTGTAGGCCAGCAGCCGCTTGATGTTCGTCTGCACGAAGGCCGCGGTGTTGCCGACGGTTGCGGTGACGGCGCCGAGGATGCCGACGACAATCGCGATGCCCGTCAGCGAGACGCCGGGCGCGTTCTCGTAGCCGAGCGCGTTGGCGATCAGCATCAGCACGCGCATGAGCAGCACGAGCGCCGCCCCTTTGCTGGCAACGGAGAGGAACGCGCTGACGTCGATCCCCGCGCCTTCGAACACGTCCGGGCACCAGAAGTGGAACGGCACGGCGGAGATCTTGAAGCCGATGCCGACGATCAGCCCGAAGATCGCGACCGCCAGCAGCGCCGAGCCGCCTGTCCCCAGCGCAGCCGAGGGGCCGGCCGCCTGCGTCATGCGCGTGGCGAGCTCTTCGACCTTCAGCGTGCCGTACAGGCCGTAGAGCATCGACAGGCCGTAGACCATGACCGCGCTGGTCGCGGCGCCGAACAGGACGTACTTGAGACTCGCTTCCGCCCCGATCCGATGCGTCTTGCGGAACCCCGCCAGCACGTAGCTCGGCAGCGACGCCAGCTCGACCGCCATGAACAGCATGAGCAGGTTGCTCGTGCTGGCCATCAGCGACATGCCCAGCGTCGCGCCCAGCAGCAGCGCGAAGAACTCCGGCCCGTCACCCTCGTGCATCGACTGAGCCGTCGTCGTGAACCACATGAGCACGATGCCCATCACGAACAGCAGGAGCAAGAGCTTCCACATCACGGCGAAGTGGTCGGCGACGAGCAGGTCGCGGAAGTGATAGCCGACGACGTCGGGCCCCACCCCCACGACGAGCTGCGCGACGAACCCCAGCGCCAGCCCCGCCAGCGCCACCAGCGCGCAGGCGACGTTCGGGCGCGCGACGAAGAACGGCGTGAGCAGCACCGCGACGATCGTCGCGATGAGCCACAGGTCCGCGACGAACGGGCGAAGCTCGTGCCAGCCCGGGATGAACGGGAGGCCGATGCCGGCGGCGAGAATGGAGGAGGTCATCGTCATCGCACTCACAGTCCCGCGACCATCCCGACCCTTCCGAACAGGCCGAACAGCGCGTTCACCGTCTGCTGCGTGAAGACGAAGAAAAACACCGTCGGCAGGATGCCCAGGAGGATCGCCATCACCGTCAGCGGCGTCAGCACGACGACCTCGCGGCTGTCCACCTCGGGGAACGATTTGTACTCGGCCTTCTCAGGTCCGAAGAAGACGCGCTGGATCGTCCAGAGCATGTAGCCGGCGGTGAGGATCACGCCGAAGCAGGAGATGATCGCCAGCGTCATGATCGCGGCCCACGTGCCGTCGGGGTTCGTGCTCCGCGCCATCAGGATGGATCCGTCGCGCGCCGCCTGGAACGAGCCGATCAGCACCATCACCTCGCCGATGAACCCGCACAGCCCGGGCAGGCCGAGATTCGCCATGCAGGCGACGGTCGAGAAGCCGGTGTAGACGGGCATGGTCGTGGCGATGCCCCCGAAGCGGGAGAGCTCGCGGTGGTGCGCCCGTTCGTAGATCACGCCGACGATGAAGAACATCATCGCGCTGGTGATGCCGTGCGCGACCATCATGAACAGCGCACCGTTCACCGCGGCGTCGGTCAGCACGGCGGCGCCGAGCACGACGAACCCCATGTGCGACACGGAGGAGTACGCGACGAGCTTCTTGAAGTCGGTCTGGCTCATGGCGCACAGCGCGCCGTAGATGATCGAAACCACCCCGACGATCGCGATCAGCAGCCACATCGCCTTGGCGGCCTCGGGATAGAGCGGGTAGGCGATGCGGAAGATGCCGTAGCCGCCCATCTTCAGGAGGATGGCGGCCAGGATCATGCTGATGGGCGTGGGGGCCTCGACGTGCGCGTCCGGCAACCATGTGTGGAACGGCACGGCCGGCACCTTGATGAGGAAGCCGATCATCAACAGGATGAAGAAGGTCTTGGCGACCGTGCCGGTCAGCCACGCCAGCCCGAGCTTCGAGGCGAGGTAAGCCTGGTACTCGGGGCTTGCGAGGACGACAAGGTCGAATGTCCCCTTCGCGTCGCCGTTGAACCCGCGGCTGATCAAGTACGTGCCGATCAGCGCGATGAGCAGGCCGATCGAGCCGACCAGCGTGTAGAGGAAGAACTTGATGGCCGCGTATTCTTTCCGCGGCCCGCCCCAGATGCCGATCAGGAAGTACATCGGCAGCAGCGAGATTTCGAAGAAGACGTAGAAAAGGAAGAAGTCCAGGCTGAGGAAGACGCCCAGGATGCCGGTCTCGAGGAAGAGGAACAGGGCCATGTACCCCTTGGTCATCTTCTCGATGTTCCAGCTCGCGATGCAGGCGAGGGCGCAGATGAACGTGCTGAGGATGACGAGCGGGAGCGAGAGGCCGTCGATGCCGACGCGGTACTCGATGTTGAAGGCGGGGATCCACGAGGCGTGCTGCACGAGCTGCACGACGCCGTTGTGACCATCGAAGTAACGATACCCGCCGCCCGCGTGCCAGTCGTAGGTGACGAACAGCAGCAGCGACACGGCGAACGTGACGAGCGTCGTCGCCAGCGCCGTCCAGCGCACCGCGTCGCGGCCCTTCGCCAGCAGCACCAGGATCGCCCCCGCCGTCGGCAGGAAGATCAGGATCGTCAGGAGCCAGTTGTTCAGGAAGTCCATGAGAAACCCGTCATTGGTCACTTGTCACTTGTCACTGGTCAAGGTCTGGTCTTTGACAAGTGACCAGTGACGAGTGACCCATGACTCTCTTCATGACAACGCCACAATGATCGCCCCGGCCAACCCCACCGCCACCGCCACCATCAGCACGGTCACATAAACGCGGATCCGCCCCGTCTGCGGCGCCCGCACGGCGGCGCCCAGGTCCTGCGTCAGCGTCGCGGCGCCGTTCACGGCGCCGTCGATCACGTATTTATCGTGCAATCCGACCAGCACCGCCGACTGTTTCACCGTCCAACCGGCGAGGTTGACCAGGCCGTCCACGATCGTGCGATCGAACCACGCGCTGAACTTCGACAAGCCCATCACGACGGCGACGAACACGCTGTAGTACAGCTCGTCGAAGTACATCCGCCGATAGAGCCACGTGTGGATCCAACCCAGCGGCGGGATCTTCACCAGCATGTTCGCGAACCTGTACCCGCCCGAATACATCGCCACGCCCAAACCGATGCCAACGACGAAGGCCCAGAAGACGTACCTGTGCATCAAGTCGGCGCCGCGATTCAACGGGTCATTGTGATCCAGGTGCGCCCCGGCGGCATGCGCCCCCGGCGCTGCGGCATGCTCATCCTCTTCCGCGGCGGCGGGGTTGGCGCCTTGATCCAGCGTGGCCTCATGATGCTCCGGCAGGTTGGCCGGCCAGGCGGTATCGAAGCCGACGAATGGCTTGCCCGCATACGCGGGGTTCTGCGCCATCAGGCTCTCACAATGCTTCTTGCTCTCCGCGATCGAGTTATCCAGCAGATCGCGCACGCCCAGGAAGCTCCCGCCGATTACGCTGAGCACCGCCAGCACGATCAGCGGGATGAACAACGTCGGCGATTCGTGGGCGTGGTCGTACAGGTGCTGGTTGCGCGGCTTGCCCCAGAACGTGAGCATCCAGCAGCGCGTCATGTAGAAGGCGGTGACGTACGCGATGACCGTCGGGATCCAGAAGAAAAGCCAGAAGTACTTCGATCGCCCCACCTGCTCCGCCAGCGCGCCGAACGCGCCGGCGTTGCCCAGGATGAGGTCCTTGCTGTAGTACCCCGACAGAAACGGCGTCCCCGCGATCGCCAGCACCGCGACGGCGAACGTGATGGCGGTGATCGGGATCTTCCGCGCCAGCCCGCCGTACTGCGGCATCTCCTGCTCGTGGTGGGCGGCGTGGATGACGCTGCCGGAGCCTAAGAACAGCAGCGCCTTGAAGAACGCGTGCGTGATCAGGTGGAACAGCCCGCCCACCCACGACCCGATCCCCATCGCCAGGATCATGTAGCCAAGCTGCGAGAGCGTGCTGAACGCGAGCACCTTCTTGATGTCGCTCTGCGCGATCGCGATCAGCGCCGCCATCGTGAGCGTGACGCAGCCGATGATCGCGATGAACAGCTTCGCATCGGGTGTGAGCACCGGGAAGATGCGCCCGACGAGGTACACCCCCGCGGCGACCATCGTGGCGGCGTGGATGAGGGCGCTGACCGGCGTGGGGCCTTCCATCGCATCCGGCAGCCACACGTGCAGCGGAAACTGCGCGCTCTTGCCGACGGCGCCGAAGAACAACCCGATGCCCATCACCGTCAGCAGCGACGACGTGAACACCACCCCGCCCGGCAGCGTCACCGCGGCGCCCGTGCCGGCGCCGTTCAGCGCCACCCACATGTCCGGCAGCGTGACGTTGCCCAGGTGATAAAACAGGATGCCGAAGCCGATGAGAAATCCGAAGTCGCCGATGCGGTTCGTGACGAACGCTTTGATGGCCGCGTTGCTGGCGCTCTTCTTCTCGTACCAGAACCCGATCAGCAGGTAGGAGCAGAGGCCGACCAGTTCCCAGAAGACGAACATCTGGAGCGTCGTCCCGCCGATCACCAGGCCGAGCATCGAGAAGCAGAACAGGCTCAGGTACGTGAAGAAACGGGGGAAGCGCTTGTCCTCCCGCATGTAGCCGATGCTGAAGACGAACACGAGCGTCGAGACGAGCGTGATCATCGCGAACATCGTGATGGTCAGGCTGTCGACATAGATGCCGACGTCGAGGAAGCCGGCTTTGCGCTGCCCTTCGAACTCGCCAACGGGAATCCAGGGGTAAGTGAGGTCGATTGGCAGCTTGGCGTTAAAGCCCCAGTCCGTTCCAGAGTGCCCGAGCCACAGCATCATCGCCCCGATGCTGCACGCGAAGCTTCCCGCGATCGCCAGCGTCCCGACGATCCCCGCCAGCGGCCCCATGCGCTTGCCGACGAACACGAGCAGCGTGAACGACAGCAGCGGAAGGAGCGTGGCGATCAGGAGTAGGAGGGCTGGGGCTGGCATGCTTTCTCTTATCACGTTTTCACGTCTTCACGTTTCTCCGCGCGTGAAACGTGAAGACGTGAAAACGTGATAAATCATCCTCTGAGGTTTTGTGCCCTCTCAACATCGATCGTCGAGAAGTTGTTGTAGAAGTTCAGAAAGATCGCCAGCGCCACCGCCGCCTCGGCGGCGGCGAGGACGATGACGAAGATCGCAAAGACCTGCCCGTCCAATCGCAGCCCGCCCGGTCCGCCGCCGTGGCTGAAGGCGTTGAACGCGACAAGGTTGACGTTCGCGGCGTTGAGGATCAGCTCCACGCCCATCAGGATGCCGATCGCGTTGCGCTTCACGAGGATCGTCAGCAGCCCCGACACGAACAGCACCGCCCCGAGCACAAGGTAGTGCTGCAGGCCGATCGTGCCGAAGCTCAGTTCCGCCAATGCCATCAATCTCTCTTCTAACCGCAGATGAACGCAGATAAACGCAGATGAGAAAGAGAAAAACAGTGCTTATCCGCGTTCATCTGCGTTCATCTGCGGTTCTCATCTCTGTCTCTTCCCGTTTCCGCCCCTTCGCCAGGTACGCCGCCCCGATCATCACGACCAGCAACAGCACGCTGACGACTTCAAATGGAATCAGATAGTCGCCCAGCAGCACCTGCCCGAGCCGATCGACCGGGTACAGCCCCGCTTCGATCGCGTCGGTCGCGAACGTCGTCCGCACGATCGCCATCACCAGGGCGAACAGCAGGATCGACGAGATCGAGATGGCGATGATCACCTCCGCCAGCTTGGGCTCGAACCGGCTGAACGGGCTCTTACTCGTGAGCATCACGCCGAAGATGATCAGAATGAGCGTTCCGCCCGCGTACACGACCAATTGCACGGCCGCGAGGAACTCCGCGTGCAACAGGAAGTAGAGTCCCGCCACGCCGACGAGCGTGAAGAGCAGGCAGACCGCCGTGCGCACGATGTTGCGCGAGATCGCGACGCCGATGGCGGACGCGCCGCTCATGATCGCGAACAGATAGAACAGCGCCGCCGAGGCGTTGTCGGTCGTGACCTCGGGAAGTTGGGCTAGGATGGCACTCATCAAGGGGATGTGAGCGCCGGTTGTATCGGGGGCCGAAAAACGTGTCAAGAAATGGCGGGCGGCGTCATGCCGCGGGAGGTCGCGTCGATCCCGTGGCTTGGGCGTCTCGCCCGCGCTTTCTCGTCGGTCGAATTCATCGCAAAGAACGCCAAGCACGCAGAGATCGCCAAGGAAGACAAGAGGAGCGACTGCGCATTCTCCTTTGCGGTCTTTGCGTTCTTTGCGCTCTTGGCGGTTCTTCCAATGAATGGAGAGGGAGAGCTCGGCGCGACGCCCAAGCCGACGCCCCCGATGGCCGGGCGCGTCTCACGCCGCTTCTTCGGCCGCCGGGCCTTCCAGCTGTCGCGTCTTGCGCGGCTCCAGCGCGGGCGTGCTGCTCGAGAGGAACGACTGGTAGTGCACCTCGAGCACCGCCACGCTGTACTTCTCCTCGCGGTGCGACGGGAGCACCGGCGGGTCGATCAACTGCGGCTGCGGCTTCCCGAACTCCCCGAACCGCATCGCGACCCCGCCGGGCAGATGCTGGTGCGACCCGCCCTCGATCCATCCCGCGCACGTCGCGCCAAACGGCCCGGTCACCGCGACGTCGAGCAGCTCGGCGTCGCCCGGCGCGATCTCGAACCGCCCGTGGTCCTTCTTGACCGTGCTGGCGAACGCCTGAGCCATCGCCGCAAAATCCAGGTCGCCGTTGGGAATGGCCTTCTTGCTCATGCGGTCACCTCGCCGTGTGAGTGATACGGATCGGGATCTGAAACGTGCGCGCGTGCCACCTTGCGTGTGCGAATTCTTCGTGGCTTGGGCGTCTCGCCCGAGCTCTTATGCGGGGATAACGCAAAGCTCGCCAAGAACGCAAAGATCGCAGAGAAGAGAATCTCGACTCAATATTTCGCCTTCCTTTGCGCTCTTCGCGTTCTTGGCGATCTTTGCGTCGCACGCACACACGCTCGGGCGAGACGCCCAAGCCACGAAACTCAGGGCCGCTCAGGATGACAAGCGCGCGGATGAATCCCGACCCGTATGAGTTATGGGAATCCGCCGCAGACGCGCACCGTCGCGCCACCCCCGATCATCGGCCGGCATCGCGGTTTCGCTTCAGCGGCGGGTCCGATACGCCAACCGAGCCGCGCGGCCCGGACACCGGCCCCTCGATCCCCGCCCGGCGGGCCGCC
>JBAUGM010000779.1:0-2630 GCA_049679725.1 Tepidisphaeraceae bacterium | reverse complement strand
ATCCAGAGCTGTCCCGGTTTTTTCTGTGTCCCGGTTTTTTCTGCGGTTATTCCGATTTGTTGCTGGAGGTGTGAGTCGTGAAAGCCATGCATGCCATCTGGGCCGACCTCGGCACGCGCGTGCGGCGGTTCGTCGGCGCGCGGGTGAACGATGCGCATGCCGCGGACGACATCGCGCAGGACGTCATGCTGAAGGTGCAGACGCAGCTCGACGCGCTCCCGCCGGAGAACAAGCTGCCCGCGTGGGTGTTTCGGATCACGCGCAACGCGATCATCGACCATTACCGCTCACGCGCCCTGCGTAACCACGTCGACATCGCGAAGGAGCGACCCCTCGCAGAGACGAACGAGACCGATGAGGCCGATGCCGTTCGGGATCTTGCGCCGTGCCTGGCGCGGATGGTCGAACTGCTCCCCGAGCCTTACCGCGCGTCGATGAAGATGGCGGACTTCGAGGGGCTGAGCCAACAAGAGGTTGCCGACCGCGCCGGCGTGTCATTGTCCGGCGCGAAGTCGCGCGTGCAGCGTGCCCGCGTGATGCTCCGCGAGATGATCCACGACTGCTGCCAGATCGAGCGCGACGGCCGGGGCAACGTCGTGGATTTCGAACGAACGGAGCGATCGGCACGCTACTGTGGCGACCAGGACGGCAAGCCCCAGTGCGGTCGCTGAAGTTCTTGCGTCCTTCGCATGTGTCGCCCGTCTACAGAAGCGACGGGTTGCGATGGTCGTGGCCCCGAATCTGAGGAGTGTCGGAAATGAACAACACGAAGATCAACACGACTGCTCCGGCCGCGTGTTGCGGGCCGTCGTGCTGCGGTGGTGAAGACACCGAACGCACTGAGCAGGTGACCGCCGCCGTCCGTGAGAACTACGCCCGCACCGCGCGCAGCGGGCTGTCGAGCGACAACGCCGGCGTCCGCGCCGTGGCCGAGGCGTTCGGCTATTCGGCGCAGGAGCTTTCGTCGATCCCCGCCGAGGCGAACATGGGCCTCTCGTGCGGGAACCCGACGGCCTTCGCGTCGCTCAGGCCCGGCGAAACCGTCGTCGACCTCGGCTGCGGCGGCGGGCTCGATGTGTTCCTCGCGGCCGGCAAGGTCGGACCCGCGGGCAAGGCGATCGGCATCGACATGACCGCCGACATGATCGCGCTGGCGAAGAAAAACGCGCAGCGCGGGCCGGGTGGGCGGCCGGTGGAGAACGTCGAGTTTCACCTGGCGACGATCGACGCGCTGCCGCTGGCGGACGCATCCGTCGACTGCATCATCAGCAACTGCGTGATCAACCTCGCACCGGACAAGCGAGCGGTGTTTCGCGAGATGTTCCGCGTGCTCAGGCCCGGCGGGCGCGTGGCGGTGAGCGACATCGCGCTCAAGCGCCCCCTGCCGGCGGAGCTGGAGAAGGACGTGTCGGCGTACGTCGGGTGCATCGCGGGGGCGATCTCGATCGCCGACTACCGCGAAGGATTGGCGGCGGCGGGGTTCGACGCGGTGGACGTGATCGACAGCGGCTCGGACCTGAGCGCGTACGCGAAGGTGGAAGGACAGTCCGGTTGCTGCTCGCCGGCGATGGCGACCACCGTTGCGGTGAAGTCGTCGACCGGATTGCCGATCGCGCCGCAACAGGCGACGACGTGCGGCGGCGGGCCGGCGCCGGTGCACGCGGGGTTGAGCGACCTGTTGAGCCGCTACGACCTGAACGAGTACGCCGCGAGCGCGAAGGTGTATGCGATAAAGCGGTAGGCGTCGCATTCGCGCCCTGCGCGGTGGCCTTTCTTTTGGCACCGAATTACTTGGCTCACCACAACCCTCTCAGCAGCGGACAGTGAAGGCTTTCGCTCTTCCAGCAACCACTGATGCCGACCGTGGTGAGCCAAGTAATTCGGTGCCTTTCTTTTCATCCGTGGAGGGTGGCGGGCAGCCACGTGAGGACTCGCAATGACAAGCGCGCGGATTGATTCCGATCCGTATGCGTGCTCTACCTCTCTTTGTCCTTCGCGATGATCGCGCGGATCATCCAGTCGCCCTTGGCGGCGTCGTTCATCGACCCCGGCAGCCCGATGCGCGAGTCGCCGTCGGGCGAGCTGTCGTAGTGCACGTACACGCCCTTGGTCCGTTCGGGGTTGAAGCCGAGGCAGATGAAGAACTTGCCCGGCGGCAGCGGCGTGGGGTCCACCTTCAGCGTCACCCAGCGGGGCTCGCCGCGCAGAAACGTCTTGTACGGGAACGCGAAGTCCTTCAGTGTCTTGCCGTCGCCGTCGAGCAGGAAGACGTGGAAGTCCTCCGCGGGCGGATCGGGCGTGCCGTAGCGCGAGCCGAAGACGCGAACGCCCGTCAGCGCGAATCCCGCGCCGGGCGCGTCGAACGCGATCGCATGCCCACCTCCGGCGGCGCTCATCTTGCCCGCCGACTTCCCGTCGTCCGCCGCCAGTTCCTTCATCTTCCCGGCGGGCTGGGTGGCGGGGGCGGTCTGCGCGCCCGACAGCGCCGGCGCGACCAGCAACAGGGCAACCAGGCACGAATTCACCATAAGGCACCTCCCCGTTTAGCCGGCGTCGCCAGACGCCGTCTTCTGTTTTGAAACGAAGTGATGATACGGACCAGGCTTGAATCGCGCGCTACGTCATCCTGA
>JBAUGM010000778.1:0-1929 GCA_049679725.1 Tepidisphaeraceae bacterium | reverse complement strand
GCTCCGGCCCGAACGGGCGAATCGTCAAGCAGGACGTGCTCGCCGCCGCGGAGAAGCCGGCCGACGCGCCCGCGAAGGCGCAAGCGGAGGAATCGAAGCCGCTCGCCGTCGCGGCCGTGCCGGCGCTGGCCGGGCGCATCACGAGCGGCGCGAAGGAGATCATCCCGCTCACGAAGATCCGCGGCGTGATCGCCCAGCGCCTCCAGCAATCCAAGCAGAACATCCCGCACTTCTACGAGACGATCGACATCGACGTCGAAGACCTGTCCAAGCTCCGCGAGCGCCTCAACAAGCAGCTCGAACGTGAGAAGGTTCGCCTGAGCCTCGGCGATCTCGTCGCGCGGGGCATCGCCAGCGCGCTGGTCGAGAACCCCGCGCTCAATGCGACGTTCAACGGCACGGAGATCACCCGCTATGCCGACGTGAACCTCGGCATGGCCGTCGCGCTGCCGGACGGGTTGATCGTCCCCGTTCTGCGCGGCATCAACCACATGGGGTTCCGCGAGATCCGGCTGCGCAGCGCGGACTTGATCGACCGCGCTCGTTCGCAGCGGCTGAAGCAGGACGAGCTGAGCGGCGCGACGTTCACGGTGAGCAACCTGGGCGCGATGGGCGTGCGCGAGTTCAGCGCGATCGTGAACCCGCCGGAGGTCGGCATCCTCGCCGTCGGCGCCGCCGAGAAACGCGCCGTCGTGAAGGACGACCAGATCGTCGCCCGCACGATGATGACGGTGACGCTCAGCGCCGATCACCGCGTCGTCGACGGTGCCGTTGCCGCCGCGTTCCTGGCCACGCTCCGGCAGCTGCTGGAAGAGCCGGGGTTGATGCTCGTTTAACGGGATTCGCTCGCCCATGCTTGGTACAATCGGACAAGTCATGCAGACGAAGAAGGGCCATCCATCCGTCCAGGACTTTGCCGAGAACGTCCAGGACTACATCGCACGGTTGAAGAAGACCGACATGCCGATGGTGCTGTCGGTTGATGGGGAGCCGGCGGTCGTGGTTTTCGAGATCCGCCTGTTCGAGTTTCTTAGCCGGACGGGTCAGCGCGAACTCGGCGAGATCCTCGAGGCGCGCATCCGCAAGATCGATTCCGGCGAGGACGAGGGCATTCCAGCGGAGCAGGTGTTCCGCGAGCTTCGCGCGGAATTGGCCGCACGCAGCTCCAAGCGCGGAAAGAAGCGATCGTGAGCTTTCATGTCGTCGTGACACGAATGGCCCGCGAGGAAATCGCGGACGCCGTTCGGTGGATCGGCGAACGATCGCCCGACGCCGCGGTTCGGTGGCTTGACGGGATTGGCCAAACCATCGCCGGATTGAACGAATTCCCCACCCGTTGCGCGATCGCGCCCGAAACGGACACGATCGGCATCGAGATTCGCCAACAGATCTACGGCAGGCGCTCGGGCAGATACCGCATTCTGTTCGTCGTTCGCGGCGACGTCGTTCACGTGATTCACGTTCGGCACGGTGCACGAGACGTCATGCAGCCGGATGACGTTGAGCTTCCGCCGCGCGACGTGTCGTGAAGTGACAATGCGCCTTCGTTTTCCTATCATCCCGCGCCCTAATCAGTCGCTGCTTGCAGGAGACATCGCATGCCCGCCGAGATCACGATGCCGCAGTTGTCGGACACCATGAGCGAGGGGACGCTCGTCAAGTGGCACAAGAAGGAGGGCGACAAAGTCCGCGCGGGCGAGGAGGTGGCCGACGTCGAGACGGACAAGGCGACGATGCCGATGGAGGCGTTCGAGAGCGGGACGCTGGCGGTCATCACGGTGAAGGAGGGGCAGAAGGCGCCCGTCGGCGCGGTGCTTGGCGTGATCGCGACGGGGAGCGACAAGGTCGAGGACGTGAAGAAGAAGTACGCGTCGGGCGGCGCGTCCTCCACGGGAAAGCCGCAGGCGTCGCCTGCGCCGACGTCATCAT
>JBAUGM010000777.1:0-6296 GCA_049679725.1 Tepidisphaeraceae bacterium | reverse complement strand
TGCTGGCCTTGCGCGTCAGCGCCACCCGCTGCGCCCTGCCCGGTCGCGCCTTGCCCGGTCGCGCCTGAGCCCGTCGCGCCGGCGTTCGTTGCGCCTGAGCCCGTCGCACCATCGGTGTTGGTATTGCTCGAGATCGCGTCGCCCGCGGCGCCGTTTTCAGCGCCGCCCTGCGTCGTCTCAGAAGCAACCGTTTCGCCCTCGCCTCCGTCAAATGCAACGGGGGTCTGGTTCGAGCCCGGGGCGACCAGAACGTAAACGACCAGCACCGCCAGCAGCACGCCGCCAACAGCCAATCCGAGCTTCACGTCTTTTCGCATGAGGGGCATCCTTTCCCACTGAAGATTTGTGCGACGCGACTCATCTGAGCCCGCACCGCCGAAGCGACTCCGTCGCGCGTTGTCCGCCGATCTAAGGGACAGCCCGCCCCGCCGTACGGCGATCTTGCCCATCGCAATACGGCACCGCAAACCAGATATTCCCCGCGCGTCACGCCCGCTGTAATTGCCCGGCGGCCGTCTTGCGCGCCTCGGCCTCACGCTCCCGCGGCGTCTGCGCCTCTCCCGGAGGGGTTCCGATGAGAAGAATCGGGGCCGCGATCGCGATCGACGAGTACGTGCCGACCAATATGCCAACCAGCAACGCGAATGTAAAGCCGTGAATGCCCGGCCCGCCGAAGATGTACATCACGAAGATCGTCAGGATCGTCGTGCCGCCCGTGAGCAACGTGCGCGACAGCGTCTGGTTGATCGAGTCGTTGATGACCTGCCGGTTCACGTGCCCGAACTTCCCGCGGTTCTCGCGGATACGGTCGAAGACGACGACCGTGTCGTTCATCGAGTAGCCCATGACGGTCAGGATCGCCGCCGTCAGGGTCAGGTTGATGCGGAACGGCTCGATGAGCAGCGCGTCGCCGATGAAGGTGTTGGCGACGTAATGCGCCATGCCCACCGCCGCCAGCACGAACAGCGTATCGTGCAGCAGCGCGACGACGGTGGCCGTGCCGTACTTGAGGTTGCCAAAGCGGATCCAGATGTACGCCATGATGAGCACGACGCTGAGGAACAGCGCCAGCAGCGCCTCGCGCTGGGTTTCGCCGGCGACCTGCGCGTCGAAGTTGCTGACGCGCTGGAGCTCCGGCGGCGCGTTCACACCGTCGTTGACGAGCTGCCAGAACGGCCGCGCGAGCTGGTCCTTCCACTTCGCCTCGTCCTGATCGAACGGGAACGCCGTGTCGGAGACGAGGACGAGAGCCTTCGCCGTCGGGTCATCGGTGCCGCTCTCGGAGACGACGTCGAACTCGCGGAAGGGGATCGTCGCCTGCCCCGCCTGCGGCTGAAGCCGCGCCCGCTCGATGCGCGCCTTGATCTCGCTCGGTCGCAGCGGCGGCGCGATGTTTTCCAGCGTGATCGCCGCGCCCTGCACGTGATTCGCCAGCCCCGGCGGGACGAAGCCGGCGACCTCCTGCGTGTCGCTCTTGATCGGCACGATCTGCTGATCCATCGCGACGTCGAACAGCGCGCCGACGCCCGTGAATGCGCTCGGCCGCTCGATCACCAGCCGGTCGCCCAGCGTCTCGACGATGACCCGCCGCACGTCTGTCGCGCTCTTGCTCGGCGTGACGATCTCGTAGTCCTTTTCCGTCGTGCCCACCGACACAACCGCGGGACTGGGCAGCTTGTCGGGGTTCGCCACCGACGCCTCGGTCACGAGACGCCTCACGTCCTCAATCGGCGTCGCTTGTTTCAACTCGAACTGCACGCTCGTGCCCGAGGCGAACTCGATGTCCAGCATCTGCCCCTGCGCGAACTTCGCGCCGAACGCGATCAGGCCGATCGTGATGAACGCGCCGCTGAACGCGTAGGCGATCCACGCCTTGCTCATCCAGTCGATGTTCGGCCGCAGCATCCGGTCCCACCTGGGGAACGTCTGCGGCAGGCTGCCGAGATTTGTGATGTGACCCTTGTCGATGAGGATGCCGAAGATCGTCTTCGTGACGAACAACGCCGTGAACAAGCTGGCGACGATGCCGAGCAGCAGCGTCAGGCCGAACCCCTTCACTTCCTCGGAGCCGAACAGGTAAAGGCACAGCGAGGTGATGCCGGTGGTGACGTTGCCGTCGAAGATGGCGCTGAACGCGCGGTCGTAGGCGTTGCGCAGCGCCATGCGGATCGACAGCCCGCGCTGCTGCTCTTCGCGCAGGCGCTCGAAGATCAGCACGTTGGCGTCGACGGCCATGCCGATCGTGAGCACGATGCCGGCGATGCCCGGGAGCGTGAACGTCGCGTTCAGCGCCGCCATCGCGCCGAGGATCAGCACCATGTTCATGAGCACGGCGATCGTCGCGATCACCCCGGACAGGTAGTAGTAACCGGAGAGGAACACGGCCACGACGACGAGGCCGAAGCTGCACGCGATCAAACCGCGGCGAAGGTTGTCCTGCCCGAGCTGCGGGCCGACGGTCCGCTCGCTGATCGGCTCATCTTCCAGCCGCGCGGGAAGGCTGCCGGCGTTGAGCGTGCTGATCAGGTACGTGAGCTCGGCGTTGCTGAACCCCTTGTCGCCCCCGTCGATGATGCCCTCGCGGCCGATCTGGGCGCGGATGCTCGGGGCGCTGATGATCTTGTCGTCGAGCGAGATCGCGAGCATCCGCCCGATGTTCCGGCCGGTCAGCTCGCTGAACAGCTTGGCGCCCTGCGGATCAAACCGGAAGCCGACGACGCGCGCGCCGTACTCGGTATTGGTCGGGAACGCGCGCTCCAGCGCCCAGCGGCTCTGCCCCTCGACGTTGGCCATCGAGCGCTGCGGCGTGACGTCGGCGAGGACCCAGTCCCTGTCGTTGTACGAGTGCGTCAGCCCCGCCAGGCCGCCTTCCTTGTCCACTTCGAGCCAGCGCATCGTGTCGCCCGCCTGCACGACGGGGCCGCGCGTCTGCAAACGCTCGACCATCGCCCGCGCCTCCGGCGAGCTCATGTCTTCGACGAGAATGTGAAACTCGAGCACGCCCGAGCCGCGGAGCAACCGCTTGAGGTCGGCGGCGTCGTCGAGCGAGCCCTTGACCTTGCTGAACGACTCGAACGACTTCTCGAACGATTCGATCGCGGCCAGGCGCTGCTGGAAGTCCTTGTCCCGCTCCTTGAACTCCGCCAGCCGCTGGTCGCGCTGCTCCTTGTTGCCCAGCGACAGCACGGCTTCGAGCTCGGCGCTGGTCAGGTTCGTCTCGGTGATCTGCTTCTTGAGGGCCGTGTACTCGATCTCCGCCTTGGCCTGCGTTTCGGAGTCCTTCTTTTCCTTGGCCGCCTGGATTTGATCGAACGCGGACGCGAGCGCGCCGAAGAGTTTGGCGCGCGTCTCGCTGCCCATCGCCAGCTTGTCGAAGATCGCGCGGCGTTCGTCGCCCTTCTTCTTCTCCACCGCGTCAAGCACGGCGCCGGTGCGGACGTTCGTCGCCTCGAGCTGCCGCTGCGCGTCGGCGAAGCGCTTGCGCATCTCCGCGGCGTCGCCCGAGTCCTTCGTCAGCGGCATCTGGATTTCGAGCCGCGTGTTGCCCTGCGGCCGCCAGATCAGGTTGCGCACGCCATCGGGGTCGACGCGCTTCTTCAGCGACGCCGCCACCTGCTCGGCGAGGTTGTCGGTGTACTGACCGCCCTCGGGGGGCTTGATCTCGTACAGCAGGCTCGTCCCGCCGACCATGTCGATGCCGGGCTTGAGGTCCGGCCGCTTCGGGTTGAACGACGGAAAGACCGCCCATAGCGCGGCGAAGAGCACCACGAGGATCGTGATGACGCGGCCGGAGTAATTCGTTGGCATTGCTACGTCCGTTTCAGGAGGCGTGGTGGAGTGATTGGGTAGTGGGGTGGTAGAGTGAAGAACTCCCTACTCAACCACGCAACCACCCTACCACCCCATCACTCTTACTTCGCTTCAGCGCTCTTCTCTTCCTCGACCACGCGATGAATGGCGTTGCGGGAGAAGCGGATCTTGGTGTTCGAGCTCTCGTCGACCTTGAGCAGCACATCGGTGTCGCGCGCCTCGACCACGGTGCCGAGGATGCCGCCGATGGTTTGGACGCGGTCGCCGCGCTTGAGGTTGCCGAGCATGTCCTTGCGCTTCTTGTCCGTCTGCTTCTTGGAGCGGAAAACGAAGAAGTACAGGATGAGCACGCCGACCATCAGCGGGAACAGCGGGCCCTGCAGCATTTGGAACCAACCGGGGGCGGGCGCACCGCCCGTCGTGGCCGCAGCAGGTGCGGCAGTCGGGGCGGCGGTGTCAGCCAGGATCAGAAACAAGTTCAAAGCGATCGCTCCTCACATGTAACACGTCAATCAGGACGAACGAACTCCGCGTACCGTCATCCTGAGGTACTCCGAAGGATCTAGCCGCGAGCGTGAGGGCCGCTCATCCCTGGCTAGATCCTTCGGAGTACCTCAGGATGACGGAAGCGCACAACGAACGTCGCCAAGGCTTACTCGTTGCCCGCAGCCACTCCACCCGCCAGCAAACACCGTGGATCGGTTTGACGAAACTGCTCGAACCGTCCATCTCCGATGGCCCTGCGGAGGTCGGCCATGAGCCGTTGGTAGAACCGCACATTATGCACGGAGACGAGGATCGGTCCAAGCATCTCGCCGGCGAAAAAAAAGTGCCGGATCGCCCCGCGGGTGAACGTCCGGCAGGCGTAGCAGTCGCACCCCTCCTCGATGGGGCCGGCGTCGCGCGTGAACTTGCTGTTGCGGAGCCGGATGGCGCCACAGGCGGTGAACGCGTAGGCATTTCGCCCGTTTCGGGTGGGCAGGACGCAGTCGAACATGTCCACCCCCGCCGCCACGGCGGCGACGATGTCGCGCGGGAAGCCGACCCCCATCAAATACCGCGGCTTATCGGACGGCAGGAGGTGCGTCGTGTAATCCAGCACGCGCAGCATCGCCTCAAACCCCTCGCCCACCGCCAGCCCCCCGATCGCGTAACCCGGGAAGTTCATGCCGATCAACTCGCGCGCGCACCGCTGCCGGAGGGCTTCGTCCGTCCCGCCCTGCACGATGCCGAAGAGGGACTGGTCGCTCGGCCGGGCGTGCGCCTCGATGCACTGCTGCGCCCACCGCAGCGTCCGCTCCACCGCCTGCACCTGGTACTCGCGCGGCTTGTTCGGGTCGGGGCACTCGTCGAACGCCATGATGATGTCGGCGCCGAGATCGTTCTGGATCTGCATGCTCCGGCTGGGCGTCAGGTTCACCATGGAGCCGTCGACGTGGCTCTTGAAGACGACGCCCTCGTCGGTGATGCGGTTGATGTCGGAGAGGGAGAAGACCTGGAACCCGCCGGAGTCGGTGAGGATGGGGCCGGGCCAGGACATGAAGCGATGAAGATCGCCGAGGTCGGCGACGACCTTTTCGCCGGGACGCAACATCAGGTGATACGTGTTCGCAAGGATGCACTGCGCGCCGGTAGCCGCAATGTGGTCGGGCAGGATGCCCTTGATCGTCCCCTGCGTGCCGACGGGCATGAACGCGGGCGTGTCGAACGACCCGTGCCGCGTCTCGACGCGCCCGAGGCGGGCGCGGGTGGCGGTGTCCTGGCGGATCAGCGTGTAAGTCAGCGGCGGTGCGGTCATGGGTCCGGGCGGACCACTATAGGGAGGCGGGCGCTGCGCGTCTTGTCGACGCCCTTCTCCCTCTCACCGGTACCCCGGGGAGAGGGCGGGGGAGAGGTGCGCGTCTTGTCGGCGCCCTTCTCCCTCTCACCGGTACTCCGGGGAGAGGGCGTGGGAGAGGGGCGAGCGGCGTGGCGCGACGATAATCGATCGATTCAAAAGTCGGCGCGGATCTTCGAATCGAACGGCAATCGACGTCGAGCGCCGTCCGCCCCTCTCCCCCCGAGTACGTGGGAGAGGGAGGCGCGCTATCGCCGTTTGTACCGATCACCGCGGTCTTCGCTCTTCGCGGACTCGCGCTGCTGTTGCTCCTGTTGTTGTTTCTGCTGCTGTCGCGCAGCGGCAGCGTCGGAGTCCTGTTGACGCTTGCGCGATTCCGATTCCTGTCGACGCGCCTCCGCCCGGCTCGATTCCTCGCGCTGCTGCTGCTGGCGCGCTGCAGAAGCCTCCGACTCCTGCTGACGCTTGCGCGACTCGCCTTCCTGCCGACGCGCTTCCGCCCGGCTCGATTCCTCGCGCTTCTGCTGCGCCGCCGCGGCCGAGGCGGAGTCGTCGGCGCGCTTCTGGCGCTCGGCGGCGGCCTTGGCCTCTTCCTGCTTTCGGCGGGCGGTGGCGTCGCTGTCGTCCTGCGACTTAGGCTGCGCTGGCT
>JBAUGM010000776.1:0-7915 GCA_049679725.1 Tepidisphaeraceae bacterium | reverse complement strand
CTTTCCGTTCGAACGAACAGAGCCGGCCGCAAGCGGCGGCGCTTCACGGGAACCCGTACCCATATCTTCGATGACAAAGCTCGCCCCCGCGTGTATCAAGCGATCCATGCATTCGAAGGAACCGCCGCGCCTTGAACTCGCGCAGTTGCCCACCCCCGTGATCGAGCTGAAGAACCTCGCCGCCGAGCTCGGCGTGCCCAGGTTTCTGATGAAGCGCGACGACCTGACCGGGCTGGAGACGACCGGCAACAAGGTGCGCAAGCTCGAGTACGTCGTCGCCGACGCGGTGGCGCGCGGGGCGGACACGCTCGTGACGCACGGCGGGTTCCAGTCGAACCACTGCCGCGCGACGGCCGCCATCGGGGCGCGGCTGGGGCTGAAGGTGCGACTGATCCTGCGCAGCGCCGAACCCGATCCGCCGCGCGAGGGGAACCTGTTCCTCGACCACCTCTTCGGCGCCGAGATTTCGCTGCACTCGGTCGAGGAGTACACCACGCGCCGCAAGGAGCTGATCGACGCCGCGTTGGCCGCCGAGCGCTCCGCGGGGCGGACGCCCTACTTCTTCCCCGTCGGCGCATCGGTGCCGCTGGGATGCTGGGGGTACATCCGGTGCGTGTCCGAGCTCATCGAGCAACTCGGCCGCGATACGCAGGTGGACCTGTTCAGCGCCGTCAGCTCGGCCGGCACGCACGTCGGGCTCATGCTCGGCAAAGCGCTGTTCGGCCTCGACAAATGGCGCATCATCGGCGTCCCCGTCAGCGACAGCGTCGCGTTCTTCCAGCAGGACCTGCGCGAGCTGGAGCGGAAGACCGTCGCCCTCTTCGGCCTGGACGTGACCGAAGCGCAAACGCCGATCGAGCTGATCGACGGCTTCATCGGCGAGGGCTACGCGATCCCCTACCCCGCCGCGATTGACACGATTCGCCTGGTCGCGCGGAAGGAAGGCATCGGCCTCGACCCGACGTACACCGCCAAGGGAATGACAGGCACGATCGAGACGATCAAGGGCGGCGGCGTGCGACCCGGCGCCGTGCCCGTGTTCATCCACACGGGCGGTCTCTTCGGGCTGATGGCCAAGCGCGAGTTGTTCTGATATGTCATTTCGCCAGGGTCTTCGCAACATGACAAGTCGCACGATCGCAATCCTGCTGGCTTCACTGGCGATATCACAGCCTGGATTCGCGCAGCAGCCCACCACCGCACCTGCGACGCGCCCGGCCGAAATCCGTCGCGGCGTAACCATGGGCGGCCCACCCGAAGAACGGGCGCGGCGCTACTACGAGAACGTCATCCGCAAGATCGAACCGTCGCTCCAGGGCAGCTTCGAGCGGTTGCCGCTTTACATGGAGCTGTTCAAGCGCGAGTTCGTCGAGGACACGCGGACGTTCGCGATCGACGTCACGGCAAAGGTCGTCGACCGGAGCCGGGTCACCGTCAGCGGGTACGTGGAGTTCGACGAGCACCGCCGCTCGCTCGCTGAGTTCCTCAAGCATCTGGGTTTCACCGCGAACTCGGAGGGGCTGAACGTCTACCCCGCCGCCGCGCTTGGCAAGGAACGCTTCGCGGTGGTGCGCGCCGACGCTGCCTACATCTACTCCAGGCCCATCGCCCCGCGCGAAACGCTGACCGAGGCGCTCAAGGGCGACGGCCTGTTCCTCCTCGGCTCGGCGGAGGACGGTCATTACCGCTGCCACGCCTCCGACGGTTACGTCGGCTACGTCTCCGCGGACGCGGTCGACCGCGTGGCGGGCGAGGCGTTCGACGCGCGCGTGAACCCGCCACGGGTCGCGCAAGCCGACGAGCGGATTGAAGGGGCGATCGCCGCGGCGTCGAAGCTGCTTGGCACCCGCTACGTCTGGGGCGGCACCAGCGGCGACGGCGTGGACTGCTCGGGCCTGGTCTACACCGCGTTCCGATCGCAGGGCGTGCGCCTCCCGCGCGATGCCGACCAACAGGCGCTGGCGGGCAAGCTCGTCGCGATCCGCTGGCACCGATCGAGCCTCCGCCGCGGCGACGTCCTGTTCTTCCTCAACCAGCGCGGCACGATCACCCACACCGGCATCTACCTCAGCAACGATGAGTTCCTCGAAGCCGCCGACCCCGTCGTGAAGGTCAGCAGCTTCGTGCCATCGGCGCCGAACTACGCGAAGAAGCGGGACGAGTCGTTCTGCTTCGCGAAGCGGATCTTCGACTGAATAGGCGGCCACGATTCTCGAACATGGACGAGCATGTGTTGTCATCCTGAGGTACTCCGAAGGATCTAGCCGAGGACGAAGGGCCCTCACGCTCGTGGCTAGATCCTTCGGAGTACCTCAGGATGACAAGTACAAACGATGTTCGAGATTCGTGCGCTTCTATTTAGGCCAGGATATTTGAACCGCGGATGAACGCGGATAAACGCAGATCAGAAATTCAGAGTAGAGATTTTATCTGCGTTCATCTGCGTTCATCTGCGGCTATTACACTCTTTGGGAAACGCAATGAAACACCGAGCTGCACTCCTCACTGGCCTGGCCTTGATCAGCGGGTACTGCATGGTCGTGATCGCGGCGGACAAGACCTCCACCGCCGCGCGCGTCGAGAAACCGCCCATCGTCACCGCGAAGGAATGGGGCTCGGAGCCGCAGCCGATTCCCGACGCGCGCAAGCACACGCCGAAGTACATCACGATCCACCACGCCGGCGTCGTCGTGAAATCGACGACCGACCCGGCCAAGTTCGTCAAGAACATGCAGGGCTGGGGCCAGCGCGAGAAGAAGTGGCCGGACCTGGCGTATCACTTCCTGATCGCGCCGGACGGGCGGATCTTCCAGGGGCGTGACATTGCCTACGAGGGTGAGACGAACACGAAGTATCCGCTGCGCGACCAGGTGCAGGTCGAGCTGATGGGCGACTTCACGAAGCAGCGCATGACGCCCAAGCAGCTCGACAGCCTCGTGAACCTCACGGCGTGGCTCTGCTCGGAGTACGGCATCGACCCGATCCTGATGGGCGGCCACAACGACCGCGCCCCGCGGCAGACGAGCTGCCCGGGCACGGACCTGTACCGCTACATCAGCGATGGGCAACTCACGAAGTGGGTCGCGGCGATGCTGAAGGGCGGCACGCCCGACGTGAAGGAACGCCCGGCGCTGCCGGACGGCCCCACGATCTACGTCGGCGACCCCGCGGGCGATCCCCCGGCGACGACGCCGGCCAAATAAAACGTCACCTTTGTCATCCTGAGGTACTCCGAAGGATCTGGCTGCGAACGTAACGGCCCTTCAACTTCAGCTAGATCCTTCGGACTACCTCAGGATGACAATTCGGTAGCTCAAAAGCGCATTTCGAGTCCCGCCCTCACGTATGGCTCATCGCTGACCTCCGTGATCTTCTCGTCATCGCGGTAGTCCCACCCCGTGCCGAACTCCTGCCCGAACGCGTACCCGCCCGCGAGGATCACGCGCGTGTCCTTCCGCGGCTCCCACTGCACGCCGACCTCCGCGCGCCGCTCCTGATACAGCAGCCGGTCGTTCGAATCCTCCAACTCATCCGTGTGGAACGCATACCGGCGGCTGTCGAGGCTGCCAAAGACGTTGAAGCCCGGGACCACCGTGTAGGTGATTCGCGCGTCGAACGAGTCGATCAGCGTGAAGAACAACTCGAACTTCCAGTGATCGTCCGGCGTCCACTCGACGGTGCTGAGCGGAAGGCCGGCGACGAGGATCAGTTCCTTGTACACGCGCTTGCGGTACGCGAAGCCGGGAAGCGGGACGTCGGGGAGGTACGTGCGGTTGCCGTCGTAGTCGAGGAAGATCCCCAGGTCCGTCTGCTCGTCGAGCTTCCTGCCCATGGCGATGGTGGCCTTGCCGTACCAGGCGTTGGCGTCGCTGAACGGGCTGTCGCCCGCGTAACCGACGCCGACGGTGAACCCCCCGCGGAACCCGGAAATGTCCGGCAGCGCCACGCCCGCGGCGATCGATTGGTCGGAGAGGTGTTTCGGGATGCCCAGGTCGTTGTCGACGTCGAGGTAGATCAGGTCGTACCCGAAGCGCGGGATGGTCTTCTCGCGCACCTCGCGCGCGCGGCCGGAGATCTCGTAGACCGAGACCTGCATGTCCCCGCCGAAGTCGTCTTCACCCTTGTCCTGGAACAGCGCGCTGCCGTTGAGCTCGAATTTCTGGTCTTTCTCGAACGGGCGGACGAGCAGTTCGGCGCCGGTCTGGGCAAACGCACCCCGCGCGCACATCGCCACAAGGAGCATTGCCGCCGTTGAAACGATAAGCCATCGGAGAGCCGGATGAACCATGCGGGGATGTTACGAGCGACCACCGACCGTGCAAACCCAGGAAGTCGCGCCATCCTACAAGGGCTAGTCAGGCACCTTCCAGAACCTGATGCTCCCGTCGGCGCTGGCCGAGACGAGAGTCCTTCCGTCTGGTGCAAGGTCCAAATCCAGAATTGCGTTCACATGTCCGCGAAACTTGGCTATCTCCCGACCGTTCGCAGCGTCCCACACGCGAATCGACTGATTCCGTTCGAACGCAAAGCCAAGGGGCGCGGCGCGCTGCGGGTCTTCCTCCATGCCGTCCGCGGCGACCAATCGCGATCCGTCGGGGGTCCAAACAACGGCGTTGATCCTCGAGAAGAAACCGGCGTCAGGTGCAAACATCAGGGCGCCGCGCGCGGCGCCGCTGGCGGCGTCGAAGATCTGCACCGCCATGAGGCGACTGCACGCCACGCGTTGGCCGTCCGGGGAGATCGCCACGTCGAACGTCCCACGCTCAATTGGCCAGCGGCGTACTTCCTTTCCGGTGGTCGTGTCGAAGACGCGGACGGTGTCATCCGATCCGAACGACGCCAGTTCCGTTCCGCTGGGGAAGAAATCGACGCCATACGCAAAGTCGTTCTTGGGCACCGCGTCGATCTTCATCTGTTCGCTGCCCTTTGCCGGATCCCAGAGGCGCACCGTTCGGTCGGCTGACGTGCTCGCAACCGTGGCGCCGTCGGGCGAGAGTGCCACTCGAAAGACCCCGTCGGTGTGCCCGACCAGTTCGCGCAACAGTCGGCCCGATTCAACGTCCCAGACGCGCAGGGCGAAATCAACCGGCTCGAGTTGCTCGTGATACCGCGATCCGCGCCCCGCCGCGACGAGTTCCAGCACCTGCGCCTTGCGGAACGTTCGCCCGCACGCCAGCACGTGCTTTCCGTCGGCAGTCCAAACCACGTCGTTGACGTCAACGGCTAACCCCGGGGGCATCTGAAAGTCGCGGACAAGCTCACCTGTTGCGGCATCCCACAGACGCAGCGGCCGATCGGCCATGCGCGCGCCCGATACCAATAGCTTGCCGTCGCGCGACAGTGCAACCGCGGACACGACGCCATCCGTCATGATGCGCCGCGCCTCGCCGCGCCCGGGAGGGTCCGTGACGGCGGCTTTCGGGGCACGCTCGACTGCCTTGGATGCCGGCGCGGGCTTCGTCGATGTGGCCACCGTCGTGGTCGGGCGCGTTGCCGACGCCTCCGCTTCGATCCGCATCATCTCCATCCGCAGCAGGTACTCCACCGCGGCGGGGTTCTTCACCTTGCCTTCGCGGAACTGTGTCGCCAGCGCGTCTTGCGCCTTCGCGTGGAGGCGCATGTACTGGATCGTTTCCGCTCGCTCTGCGGGCTCCTTGAGGTTCATCGAGCGCAGCATGTCCACTCTCCATCGCCCGTCGATGCGCCGCGCGTGCATGGTGACGGCCTTGTTGTCGGGCAGGTCTTCTCCCCCATCCAGCGGTCCGTGCGTGTGAGTCGCGGCATCGCCATCAATCTTGACGGTGCCGCGCGCGATAGTCTCTCCGACGGCGGCAAGCGCCTTAGTGTTTTCAGCATCGCTGGCAGCGCGGGTATCCGTAGCAGTCGCGATGGCGATGCGCAGCCGCTCGGCGGCGCGCATGGACTCGAGGAGTGCATCAAGCGCATCGGCGTCACCCGTGTCGCCGAGCAGCACAACGTCCTTCACCGCGTCATTCCCGGACGAGAGCTTCTCGAAGGCACCCCAGACCGCATCGCGCACCTGTTGCTCGTCATTCGCCACCGGTCTCGTCGAAGCCTTGGTGGTCGCGCGGCCTGCTGTGTCTCCGGCATCACACGCGACCAAAAGTGCACCGGCCAGTGCCGGCAAGATCCAGGCGAAGTGACGATGCATTGCAACTCCGGTGCGGAACGCCGCGGCGATCGAGTTCACAGTTGCGATGAAGGCGGTGATCATCATATCGTTGCCAAGCCTATCGAGGACTTATGCCCAGACGTTATTCGATCGGCTTCGATTTCGGCACTGAATCCGTGCGCGTCGTCGTCGTGGACATCGCCGACGGTCGCATCGCCGCCCAGGCAGGCAGCGCGTACGCGCACGGCGTAATCAACGGCGCCTTCGTGCACGAAGGCGTTCGGATCCCGCTCCCGCCCGACTACGCGCTGCAGCATCCGCAGGACTGGCTCGACAGCGCCGGCGAAGCGTGCCGCGCAGCGATGAACAATTCCGGCGCGTCGCCCGAGCAGGTCGTCGGCATCGGCGTGGACTTCACGAGCTGCACGATGCTCCCGTCCTTCGCCGACGGCACGCCGCTCTGCCTCTTCGAGCGCTTCGGTCGCGTCCCGCTCGCGTACCCCAAGCTCTGGAAGCACCACGGCGCAAAAGCGGAAACCGACCGGATCAACCGGCTCGCGCGCGAGCGCAACGAACCCTGGATGCCGCGCTACGGCGGGACGATCGGCCTCGAGTGGTTCTTCCCCAAAGTGCTCGAAACCCTCAACCACGAGCCCGCCGTCTACGACGCCGCCGACGTCTGGCTCGAAGCCGGCGACTGGTTCGTCTGGCAGCTCACGAGCGGACCCTTCCCCGACTGCTCGACGAAAGACCTCGTCCGCTCGACGTGCCAGGCCGGTTACAAGGCGCAATGGAACGCGCAGACCGGCTACCCCTCGCGCGACTTCTTCGCCGCCCTCCACCCCCAACTCGCCGACGTCGTCGAGAAGAAAATGCCCGGCACCTTGAAAAGCCCCGGCGTTCACGCCGGGGGTCTTACATCCCGCAGCGCCGAACTCCTCGGCCTGCGCACCGGAACCCCAGTCTCCGCAGCCATCATCGACGCCCACGCCGGCGTCCCCGGCGCGGGCGTCGCGTCGCCCTCCACCATGGTCCTCGTCCTCGGCACCAGCGCCTGCCACATGATGAACAGTCGCACCGAGCAGCTCGCGCCGGGCATCGCCGGCGTCGTCGAGAATGGCATCCTCCCCGGATACTTCGGCTACGAGACGGGTCAGGCGTCGGTCGGCGATGCGTTCGCGTGGCTCGTCGAGACGTTCAACCTCTCGCACGCCGAGATGAACGACCGCGCCGCGAAACTCCCGCCCGGCAGCGGCGGCGTGATGGCGCTCGACTGGCTCAACGGATGTCGCACGCCGCTCATGGACGGAAATCTCTCCGGCGCATTCATCGGCCTCACGCTCACCACGAAACCCGAGCAGCTTTACCGCGCGCTCATCGAAGCAACCGCGTTCGGCCTGCGCTGGATCGTCGAAACCCTCCAGACCGCCGGCGTCCCCGTCCGCCGCTTCGTCGCGTCCGGCGGGCTTCCGTCGAAGTCGCCGCTGCTCATGCAGATCTACGCCGACGTGCTGAACGAGCGGATCGCGCTGGCCGAGAGCGATCAGTCCGTCTCCCTCGGCGCCGCCATCCTCGGGTGTCTCGCCGCGGGTGAAGAAATCACCGGCTACGCGCAACCGAGCCAGGCGATCCACGCGATGGCGCGGCAGCGCGAAGATTTGCTGTACCGTCCGGACCTCCACGCCCGCCGCGCGTACGATGAGCTGTACAAGCTCTACCGCGCGCTCGCGGACCCGAACGGGGCGGTCGCGACCACCATGCGACAATTGCGCGACATCGCGA
>JBAUGM010000775.1:0-1983 GCA_049679725.1 Tepidisphaeraceae bacterium | reverse complement strand
TAGTAGCTGAGCCCCTGGCTGACCGCGTGCTGGCGGTCGGGCTCGTGGATGATGAAGGCCACGACCAGCCGCGGGTTCTCCGCCGGCGCGCCGGCCATGAAGCTGCTGGTGTACGCGGTGTCGTTGTAGTTTCCGCCCTTGGCGACGTGCGCGGTGCCCGTCTTGCCGAAGATGTTCCAGTTGTGGCTGCGCGCCTTCGTCGCCGTGCCGCGGATCACCGTGTCGCAGAGCGTGCGCTTCACCTCGGCGGCGGTGATCGGGTCGATCGCTTCGGGAAGCATTTGGAGCCCGCTCGTCGTGTTGCGCGAGACGACGTTGCCCTCGGCGTCGAGCGCCCCCTTGAGGATGCGCGGCTTCACCAGCCGCCCGCCGTTCGCGTACGCGCAGAACCCGCGGGCGAGTTGGATCGGCGTGACCATCATCTCGTAGCCCTGCGAGACCGATTCCGTGCTGTACTTGGTCCACTGCTTGAGCGGGTGGATGAGGCCGGGGTCTTCGCCGGGCAGGTCGATGCCGGTTTGCTTGCCGAAGCCAAAGCCACTGAGCGCGCGGTGCAGATTGGTGTTGCCCATTCGGTTGCCGAGCATCGCCATGCCGATGTTGCTCGACTTCACGAGCACGTCCCAGACCGCCAATTGCGGGTAGGGATGGACGTCGGTGACCTTTCGGCCGTAGCTCGTGTGCCACACCGGGCCCTTGATCGGCAGCACTTCGTTGAGCTTCGTGAAGCGGTGCGAGATGGCGGGGCCGGCGACGAACGGCTTGGCGGTCGACCCGGGCTCGTACGGGTCGGTGAGACATCGGTTGCGGCGGACCTCCGGCGTCGATTCGTCCATCGTCTGCGGGTTGAACGTCGGCCAGTTCGCCATCGCCAGCACGTCGCCGGTCTTGGGGTCCATGACGATCGCCTCGCCGCGCTGGGCGCGCACGCGCTCGCAGGTGGCGGCGAGCTCCTGCTCGGCGATCATCTGGATGTTCGCGTCGAGCGTGAGGATCAGGTGCTGCCCGTGCAGCGGCGGGAGGTAATCTTCCGCTGCCACCGCAAGTGGCCTCCGCCGCGCGTCCTTCAGCGTGCGCTTGAACCCGTCCTTGCCCGCCAGCAGCTTCTCGAACCTCAGCTCGACGCCTTCGAGCCCTTTGCCTTCCTTGCCCGTCCCACCGAGCACGTGAGCCGCGATGGAGCCCATCGGATAGTAGCGCACGTTCATCGGCTGAAGCCCGACGCCCGGCAGGTCGAGCTTCATGATTTCCTCGGCCGTCCCGTCGTCGAGGTTCTCCGCGATCTTGATGAACCGGCTCGCGTACCGGTCGCCCAACAACTGCGCCAGCGCAAACGCGTCCTGGTCGATGATGGCGGCGAGCTTGTTGATCGCCTCGTCCATCTCCATCATCGAGCGCCCGTCCGCCTGGAAGCATTCCTGCATGAACTTGGGGTCGACGAAGAGCGACTTCTGCTGGATCGTCCCGGCCATCAGCATGCCGGTCGAATCGAACACGCACCCGCGGCGGGCGCGGAGGATCTCGTTCTGGTGCTGCTGGCGGTCCGCCTTGCGGATCGTCTGCTCGCGGCCGTAGGTCTGAAGGTAGGAGACGCGCCCGATCAGCGCGACCAGCGCGCACCCGATCGCGATCATGACGACGGCGGCACGAAGGGAAGAGAATGCGGGCATAGCGGGTGAGTCCTCGGGTCCGATAATTCATCGGCAGATGGGCGGGGCGGGGGCGAATTTTTGAACGGGCGCGAGGGTGAGGCGCAAGTCTTTGCCGCAGAGCGAGATGCGGCGGGTTTTGGAGAATTGGGTTCGTTCCGCCGTTTTGCGCGCGATGGAACATTCGGGAACATTCGGGAACATTCCGGAACATCTGGACGGCGTCTTCGGACACCGTCGAACGCGCCGATTTGTCAAAGAGCGCCGCTTGCGGCTTCGCGGACGAACGCGTGTTGAGCCGCGACGCCGCAAGCGGAAACGGAGCGTCCCACCC
>JBAUGM010000774.1:0-5492 GCA_049679725.1 Tepidisphaeraceae bacterium | reverse complement strand
ATCCATAGCGCCGCGACGAGCAGGAGGTAGATGTGACCGTGATGACGAATGCTTCCGTAGAACTTCAGGAAGCCGAACGTGAGGAGCCCGAGCGAGCCGATCGCGAAGAGCGCGAGGGCCTGCCGGTGTTTGCGGAGCATCCACAGCACCAACGGAAACAGCAGCACCGCCAGCGGCCCGACGCGCTTGTTCGAGCCGACGATGTTCTCGTTCCAGAACTGCGCGTCGATCGGCGGCACGGGGACCAGCGCGCGCCAGACGATCGAGAGCGGGAAAAGCTTCCAACTGTTGTGGAAGTTCCAGCCGACGACGGTGCCGCTGTCCTCTGGAGGGAGAAGTTGAAGCACCGACACCGCCGCGGAGACGAGGAAAATCGCCAGGGCAGGGATGACAGTGGCATGGCCGTCTCGGCCATGCATGGGCGGGACGCCCATGCCACTTGGAAAGACGCGCGACATGAAGATCATCGCCGCCAGCGCCAGCGACAACATCAGCCCGTACGCGCTCGTCTGCGCGAGCAGACCGGCGAGCAGTGCGAGCACCAGCAGGTTCGCCCGCGCCGCGTATGCCGCGCAGAAGGCGAACAGCAGCACGACGCCGAGCACGTACTCGCGGCTGATCACGCCGTACTCGAACAGCGGGAAGTACCCGAAGGCGAACAAACCCTTCTGCCATCGCGTGAACGGCGCGGAACGCGCGAAGAGGTATACGCCCATCGTGGCGAGGCACGCATGCAGGAGCTGCATCCCCCGGGGATCGTGCGTCACGCGCGTGACGGCGTGGAGAAGCAGGTACCACGTGATCGGATGCCCGTTGTAGCGCGTGTTGCGCACAACGTCGCCCGGCGTCGCGCTGTCCCGCGCCGCCAGCCACGCCTCCAGCTCGTCCCGCCACATCTCGTGGCGGGGCATGACGAGCATGAGCACGACGAAGAAGGCGATCGCGACCAACGCGGCGAAGCGCCGGTCATCCCGGCGCGCTCGCGACGACTCGCCTGCTTCGAGTGTGGTCGATGGGTC
Organism: Tepidisphaeraceae bacterium; assembly: GCA_049679725.1. Classification (GTDB taxonomy): domain Bacteria; phylum Planctomycetota; class Phycisphaerae; order Tepidisphaerales; family Tepidisphaeraceae; genus DASYWJ01. Next base: position 4,473 of record JBAUGM010000774.1, on the reverse strand, counting down.
CGGGTTCGCGTTCATGGCGACGGTTCCGCCGCTTGCGGCTTCGCGGATCGACACGCGTTGGTCCGCGAAGCCGCAAGCGGAAGGTCAAAAGAGGCTGAACAGCAGGTACGCGAACGGCGCCGCGAGCAGGGGGCTGTCGATGACGTCGAGCACGCCGCCAAAGCCGGGGATGCTGGCGCCGCTGTCCTTCACCTCGGCATCGCGCTTCATGAGGCTTTCGAGCAGGTCGCCGAGCTGTCCGATGCCGCCGATGACGATGCCGAAGATGAGCCCCTTCCACCACTCGACGCGGTACGGGATTGCGGCGGCGCAGATCGCGCCGACGACGCCCGCGGTGAGCATGCCGCAGACAAGGCCCTCCCACGTCTTGCCGGGGCTGAGCCACGGGATGAGTTTGTGCTTGCCGAATTTTCGCCCGCCGAAGTACGCGCCGATGTCGGTGAACTTCACGACGAGCAGGATCATCAGGATGACCATCGTGGTGCCGACGACGTTGTTCGATTGCTTGACGCGCAGCGCCATGAGGAACCACGCGAGCCCGCCGAGGTACAGCGTCGCCAGCACGGTGCCGGCCATGCGGATGATCGCCTCCTGCGTCTGCTTCGCCCACGCGCGGCGCAGGGCGGAGAAGAGCATGACGAAGACGACGATGAACGCGAGGCAGCTCGCGGCGATCGGCTTGAACGGCGGGAACTGCGTGAGGAACGCGTGGACGATCAACGACCAGGAGCCAAGCACGGAAATGACGCGGTACGGCCGGACGCGCTCGGCGGCGAAGAGGGTCGCCAGTTCGATCGTCGCCAGTGGCACGACGAGCAGCAGCAGCGCCATCAGCCCGATTCCGCACACGCCGCGATCGACGCCGTATCGATGCAGCATCCATCCGCGCGTCCACCCCTCGGCGGCGTGGTCGAGCCAGAGGATCAGCCCAAGCGCCGCCAGCATGATCGGGCCGAACGTGAGGCGGTTGCGGAGGGATCGTTCCATGAAGTGGCCGTCTATTTGCCCGATGCGCGGCTGGATCGCAAGCCCGCAGCTCGCACTGGAGCCGCGTGAATGGAGAAGAGACAATCTCCCTCTCCCACGGTACTCCTGGGGAGAGGGCAGGGGGGGCATGGGAGAGGGGCAGGGGGTTCCCGGGTTCGAACGAGCGCTCGACGTCTCGCGCCGCTCGCCCCTCTCCCCGGCGTACCGGGGCGAGGGAGCAAGGCGATCATCCCAGCGTGTTCGTGTGATCGAGCGCGCCGAACCTTCGGTTGCGCCCCGCGAACGCGCGGATGGCGGTGTGGAGTTCGCTGACGCCGAAGTCCGGCCACAGCACGTCGCTGACGACCAGCTCGGCGTAGCTGATCTGCCAGAGGAGATAGTTGCTGACGCGCATCTCCCCGGCCGTGCGGATGAGCAGGTCCGGGTCGGGCATGCCGGCGGTGTAGAGGTGGTCGGAGATGAGCTGCTCGTCGATGTCGCGCGGGTCGAGCTCGCCGGATTTCACCTGGTTCGCGATGTCGCGCACGGCGTCGACGATCTCCGCGCGGCTGCCGTAGTTCAGTGCGAGGACGAGCTGCAGGCCGTCGTTGTTGCGCGTTTGGTCGAGCGTGACGTTCACTTCGTCCATCACCGCGTCGGGCAGGTTCTCCAACCGGCCGATCTGCCGGAAGCGGATGTTGTTCTCCATCATCGTCACCCGCTCGCAGCGCAGGTAGTCGATGTACATCTGCATGAGGAACGACACCTCGTTGACCGGCCGCTTCCAGTTCTCCATGGAGAAGGAATAGAGCGTCAGGTAGTCCGGCCCGCCGTGCTCCTTGCGCAGGCGCGCGCACTCGGTGACGATGTTGCGGACGGATTTCGCGCCTTCCTGATGGCCCTTCACGCGCTCCAGGCCGCGGCGCACCGCCCACCGCCCGTTCCCGTCCATGATGACGGCGATGTGTCGGGGGAACTTTTCCGGGGGGATGTCGTTGAGGTCAACCATCCGTGGGGAACTCATCGCACACCGTGTCGACCGTACAGGATGGCGTCGTGGTCGGAGAATTCGTCGCGATCGCCCTCGAGGGGCAGCGCTGCAAGCCGCGACAGCGGCTCGAGTGCGGAGCCGTCTGAGGTCACCGCATCGACATCATCGGTCCGGACGGTGAGCTCGACGTGCGAGCCGTTCGTGAGCGCGACGGGCTCCGTCGGTCGGAACACACCGTTCTCGAAAATGGCGTTGATCGTTCGGTTCATGAGTCGCTCCAACCGCGACATTCTATCAAAACGCGCCAGATAACGCCCGCCTAGGCGGACGCACGGGCCTCTTCAACCTGAATCAAATGATACTCGTACGCGTCCACCAGCGCCTGCCAGCTCGCGTCGATGACGTTGCCGCTGACGCCGATCGTGCCGAAGATCTCGCGCGTGTCCGAGCCATCGCCGCGATCGCGCTTGCACTCGATGATGACGCGGACGTTGGCGGCCGTCTCGTCCCTGGAGTTGATCACGCGGACTTTGTAGTCCGTCAGGTGGACGCCGGCGATCTGCGGGTAGTACGGCTTGAGCGCGCGGCGGAGGGCGCCGTCGAGCGCGTTCACCGGGCCGTCGCCCTCGGCGACGCGGTGCTCCACGTGCCCGTCCACGTGCAGCTTCACCGTCGCCTCGGCGATCGGCTCGTTCCCCTTCATCTTCAGGATCACCACGCGGTAGTGGTCGAGGTCGAAGAACTTGCGGTAGCGCCCGATCTCCTTGCGGAGCAGCAGCTCGAAGCTCGCCTCGGCGGCCTCGAACTGATAGCCGGCGTTCTCGAGGTCCTGCACCTTCACCAGCACCTTCCGCAGCGTCTCCTTGTCGTTCTCGATGTCGAATTTCTTGCCCGCCTTGGCGGCGATGTTGCTCGCGCCGCTCATCTCGCTGACGAGGATCTTCCGCGTGTTGCCGACCTCCTCCGGCGTGACGTGCTCGTACGTGCTCGCGTCCTTCTGCACCGCGTGAACGTGCATGCCGCCCTTGTGCGCGAACGCGCTCGTGCCGACGTACGGCTGGCCGGAGACGAGGTTGTAGTTGGCCGTCTCGTAGACGTAGCGGCTGACCTCCGTCAGGTGTTTGAGCGTGCCGGGGCGGAGGCAGTCGTGCTTGTACTTGAGCTGGAGGTTGGCGATGAGCGTGGTCAGGTCCATGTTGCCGCAGCGCTCGCCGACGCCGTTGATCGTCCCCTGCGCGTGATCCGCGCCCGCGCGGACGGCGGCCATCGCGTTGGCGACGGCGAGGCCCGCGTCGTTGTGCGTGTGGATGCCGACCATCGCGCTGGTTTCGCGCCGCACGCGCGCGACGGTTTCCTGCACGAACTCCGGCAGGCTCCCGCCGTTGGTGTCGCACAGGCACAGAACCGATGCGCCGCCTTCCTGCGCGGCCAGCAGCGTCTGGATCGCGTAGTCGGGATTCGCCTTGAAGCCGTCGAAAAAATGCTCGGCATCGTAGACGACCTGCCGCCCGGCTTCGCGCGCCAGGCGCACGGAATCGCCGATCATCTTGAGGTTCTCCTCGAGGCTGACCGACATGACATGCTGCACCTGGTATGCGCTGGTCTTGCCGACGAACGTGATGACGGGCGTCTGCGCGTCGAGCAGCGCGCGCATGCCCGGGTCGTCCTCGGCCCTGATTCCGCGGCGTCGGGTCATGCCGAAGGCCGACACCTTCGCGTTGCGGAGCTTCAGCTCGCGGACATCGCGGAAGAATGCCGCGTCCTTCGGGTTGGAGAGGGGGAACCCGCCCTCGATGTAGTCCACGCCGAGCTCGTCGAGCTTCTGCGTGATGAGCAGCTTGTCCTGGAGGGAGAGGTTGAACCCTTCGCCCTGCGTGCCGTCGCGCAGGGTGGTGTCGTAGATCTCGATGCGACGTGTTGCGCTCATCGTGTCACCTGGCTCGTGCGAAAACGAAAAAGCCCTGCCGATGGGGCAGGGCGTTGGGAGCTTGCAAACAGTCCGCGAACGATCGCCCTACCCGCTGATTTGCGGGGTGATCATGATTCGGGCGATTCGAATGGTGGCGAACATGGTCGGGGAATGATACCGCAAGCGGCCGTCAGGTCAAACGCGCGCATGTCACGAACCCTTTTCGACCACGATCGTCCCCTTCATCCGCGGGTGGTACTTGCAGGCGTACTTGTACGTCCCGACCTTCTTGAACGTGAACTCGTAGGTGTCGCCGGGGCTGATGTTGCCGGACTTGAAGCTCTTGTCGTCGGCGATGACGGTGTGGTCGTGGTCGTCGACGTTGTCCCAGACCACGGCCTCGCCGACCTTGATCGTGAGCTTGGCCGGCTCGTACTTCTTGTCGTCCATCTCGACGGTGTGGCTTTTGGCTTTCTTCTCGTCCTTCGCGGGGTCGTCCTTCTTCGCGCCGTCGTTGGCCGCCAGCGCGGCGGTGCAGAGGGCGAGCAGGACGGTCAGGATCGTTCGGGAAATGCTCTTCATGCTCTTGTAGTTGCGACGCCTGCGT
>JBAUGM010000773.1:0-2905 GCA_049679725.1 Tepidisphaeraceae bacterium | reverse complement strand
GCGTGAACTCGTGCGTCAGCGCCATGCGGAGCGATCCGCCGGCGTCCGTGATCGCGAGCTCGTTGTTGAACGCGTTCGGCAGGATGTAGGTGATCGTGTGATCGCCGACGTCGAGCCCCCAGAACGGCATCGACAGGCCGGCCGTCGTGTTCATGGGAGACTCGCCGACGAGGAACGCGCGCCATTCCGCGTCGTCGGCCGGCACGTAGACGCCTTCGAACGTCGGCAGGATGAGCGCCTTCGCGGGCGACGCGACGTCGACGATCGGCCACGTGAATGCGCCCTCGTTCGCGCTCGTGAACTCGACGCGCAGCTCGTCGCCCTTCAATTCGCACGCGACGTCGAAGCCGTCGAGCCGCCATGATGCGGAGGCGTCGTCGCCTTTGACCGATTCGACTTTCCCGGCCTCTCGCGGCGCGGACAACGCCACGTTCAGTCCACCGGCCGTCGTCGCGCGCGTCGCGAGCGTGGCCGGATCGATCTCGACCCGCCAGCGGTCGTTCTTCAGCTCCGCCGCCCGGGCGATGCCTGCGCAAAGACAGACCGTCAGCGATAATACGAATAAGGTGTGCAACCGCATGGGTGACTCGAAAAAGAGAAAGACGGAGGAACCACGGAGAACACGGAGGACACAGAGCAAACACAACCCTCTCAATTCAGGTTCTCTCTCTGTGTGCTCTGTGTTCTCTGTGGTTCGGATTCTTGATGGCTATTTCTGCGTGAGCTCGGAAGGATGATCCTCGTCGGCCCCAGCCTCGGCGTCGGGTTCATCGACTTCATCCGCCGACTCAACCGGAGCGGTCGGCGTCGCCGACTCGTCCTCGCGCTCGGTTTCATCCGCCAGGTGCAGCGTCGCCCCCACGTACGTCCGGCGATGCTCCTCGGGCGCGGGGGTGATCTCCACGTCGTCGTCCACCTCGGCCTGCTGCACGAGGATCTTCTTCTCGCGGATCAGCTCCAAGAGCGCCAGGAACACGCCGATCATCTCGCTGCGGCTCGCGCGCCCCACCACCAGCTCGCGCAGCGACAGCCGCCCTTCGCGCGCCAGCCGGTCTTCGATGTCGGCGGCGTGCAGGTCGATCGGCGTGTCATCATACGTGACCTCATGGAAGCGCGGCTTGCGGATGCCAACTTCCTTCATCAGCCGGTCGAAGGCCGACAGCAGGTCCCACACCTGCACCTCGTCCAGATCCACCGGCGGCGGCTCGTCGGCCTGACCTTCCAACCGCGCGGGCACGCGCGGGAAACGGCTCTCGTGCGTCCGCTGCTGCTGCTCCAGCGCGGCAGCGTTGTCCTTGAAGCGCTTGTACTCGAGGAGCTGTTGAACGAGCTCGTAGCGCGGGTCGGCCAGGTCGGCCGCGGCGCTCGTGGTTCCGTCCGCGTTGATCGGCGGCGCTTTTGGCAACAGCATCGCCGACTTGATCTCCATCAGCGTCGCCGCCATGACGAGGAAGTCGCCGGCGACGTTGATGTCGAACCCGCCCGCGTAGGGGGGGCCGCCCTCCTTGCCCAGCTCCTTGAGCATCTGCACGTACTGGACGTAGGAGTCGGTGATCCGCTGGATGGGGATGTCGTAGATGTCCAGCTCGTCCCGCTTGAGCAGGTACAGCAGCAGGTCGAGCGGCCCGTTGTAGACGTCCAGTTCTACGCGATATTCCACGAGTCCCATCCTTGGTTGGTGGCCCGCCGATCATTCTAGATTCGTGGGGGGAATACTCCAAACGAGCCCCCTGACCCGCCCTGATCGAAGACAACGCGAAGGACGCAGAGGACGCAAAGACCACAAAGGAAAACCAATCTCTGAATTGATTTCTCTGCGTCCTTTGCGATCTTTGCGATCTTTGCGTTGGTTTTATGGGGTCGGGGCGGGCGCGGGCGGCGTGCGCGATCAGGCGGCGAGCCGTTGGCGCAACCGTTGGACGACGAAGAACTCCGCGATGTCGAGCAACCCTTGGGCTTCGGCCCGTTCGGCGGCGGTGAGGGGCTTGCCCGCGTCCTGCCGCTCCAACAGCGACCGCAGCCGCGCCGCCACCGCGGAAGAATTAAACGGGACAGAAGAATTAAACGGGACAGGTCCAATTATTTGACGCCGTTCCTGATGATCGATACGTTGCTGGCATGCCCCGACAAGCCCGAGTTGCTCCCGGCGGACTGATTTATCATGTGCTGAACCGTGGCGCGGGCCGGCAGGACCTGTTCGAGGACGCGGGCGACTTCGTCGCGTTCCTCCGCGCGATGTCGGATGTATTGCAGGAAGATCCCATCCGCGTCCTGGGCTTCTGCCTGATGAGCAATCATTGGCATCTGGTGCTCTGGCCGGAACGCGACGGCCAGCTCGCGCGGTTCATGCAGCGACTGACGATCACGCACGTGCGACGATGGACGGAGCATCGACACCGCGTGGGGTGGGGCAGCGTTTACCAGGGACGATACAAGTCGTTCGCGGTGCAGGACGACGCCCATCTGACGACGGTGCTTCAGTACGTGGAACGAAATCCGTTGCGGGCCAAGCTCGTTCGCAAGGCTGAGGCGTGGCGGTGGTCGAGCCTTGGGCAGCTCTTGCTGCCGAGCAATTCGAAGGTGCCGACGATACCGATCGCCGAATGGCCGGTTGCCCGTCGGCGGGATTGGGTGGAGTGGGTCAATCGCCCGCAAACGCCGAAGGAGGAGGCGGCGGTGCTGCGTTCCCTTGTGCACGGACGACCCTTCGGCTCGGAAACGTGGACGACTAAGACCGAGCGCCGCCTCGGCCTTGGCCCACTGCGCCCCCGCGGCCGGCTTATGGGATGGCGGAAGGCGGCGAAATAATTGGACCTGTCCCGTTTATTTTGTGTGAATTGATTTCTCTGCGTCCTTTGCGATCTTTGCGATCTTTGCGTTGGTTTTATGGGGTCGGGGCGGGCGC
>JBAUGM010000772.1:0-16291 GCA_049679725.1 Tepidisphaeraceae bacterium | reverse complement strand
ATCTCGGGGTGGAGAGCCGCTCGCGAACCCGAGATCCTTCAGGTCGCCTTGGCTCCCTTCAGGATGACGTACGCGCGCGCGCCGGTCCATGGACCGCGCGACGCGTCAGTTCCGGCTGCTCGGCATCTGGATCGACTGGATCTGCCCGATCGCCTGCTGTTGGTTCTGCAAACTGGATAACACGCTTTCGAGCTGGGCGAACTGGCGCTCGAGGCGCTCGCGTTTGCTCGTCAGGAGCTTGTCGAGGTTGTCGATTCGGCCCTGGAACTGCTGGGCGCGTTCGTCGAGCGTGCGGTTCTCGCGCGGGATGACGCCGCGGACCGGATCGATCAGGTTCATGATCCGGTTCTCGAAGTTGTAGCCGATGCCGCCGCCGCGGTTGAGGGGGTCGCCGACGCTGCCGAGGCTGGCGCCCGTGGCGACGGCGCCCACGGCGGTGTTGGCGAGCAGCAGGTCGGTCAGCGCCTGCGAGCCGTTCTGCGGGTCGAGCTTGAACGGGGTGGCGCCGGTCGTGAGGTCGGTCAGCTTCAGGCCGCCGTTAGGCATCAGCTCGGCCTTGAGCTTGGTCGTGCCGGCGGCGTTGATGGCGTTGATGACGTCGCCGATGGTTTCGGCCCCTGCGAGGGAGACGTCGATCGTCGAGTTATCCTTGAGCGTCGCGCGGAAGTCCGCCCCGCTCCCCGCCGTGCGCACGCCGCGGCCGCTGTTGAGGCCGTCGAGCAACGTGCGCGTCGTCAACCCCTGCTCCGGGGCGGTGAAGAGGGACTTCACGGCGTCCGGATCGGTCGCGTACGCCTGGCGGAACTTCTCCTCGTCAAACGTGAGCTTCGCGCCGTCCTTGGGGTTGGCGATGTCGACCGACACCTTCATCCCGACCTCCGCCAGGATGCGGTAGCGCCCGGCGTTGGGCACGACGGCGCGGAGCATGGCATAGATCTCGTTCTCGACCTTCTGGATCGATGAGTCGCCGAGCAGCAGGCCGCGCTCGTTGGTCTCGGTGTCGAACTTGGTCAGGTCGCGGATCTTCGTGACCATCTCGTTGAATGATTCGGTGAACGTGTTGAGCTGCTCGATGACGGAGTCGACGTTGCGCGAGATGTTGAGCGTGACGGGCGACGCGCTGACGCCGTGCAGGTCGATCGTGACGCCTTTCACGACGCCGGTGAGCTGATTCTGGCTGGCGGTGACGAGCAGCGGCTCCTTCGCCTCCGCGCCGCCGACGAAAACGGCGGCGTCCTGCGACTCGACGAGTGTGTTGGTGTTCAGGGCCGTCGTTCCCGCGTCGAAGACGATACGCCCGGCCCGGCCCGTGTTGCGCGCGTTGAGCGAGAGGCGGAACGGCGTCAGGCCGGTACCGTCGTTCACAACCGTCGCGCCGGCGCCGAAGCCGAGGTTGTTCACCTTCGTCTGCACATCCGTGAGCGTGTCGGTGGCGAGGATCTCGATCGTCTTCTCGAACGTGCCGTCGATCGTGTTGAGCGTCGCGTCTCCCTTGATCTTCAGGTCCGCGGCGGCGGTGCCTTCGAGGTCTTCCACTTTCATCTTCAGCGCGCCGCCGACGGTGGCATCGGTGAGAAGCAAGCCATCGCCGTTACCGTTGATGGAAGCGGTGATGTTGGTCACGCCGGTCTGCTCGTTGATCTCGGCGATGACGTCGCCGATGGTCAGTTTGTCGCCCTTTGTGAGGTCGATGGTGGCCGCAACGCCGGCGGCGTTGGTGATCTTGAACTTGCCAGGCGAGACGCCTTTGCCGCCGTTGTAGGTGGAGAGGAGGGTGTTCTCGGTGACCCACTGCCGCTGGAGGTTTTTGCCGTCGACGGCGGTGACCGTCGCGTCGAACGTGCCGGCGATGCCGAGGGCGTCGGCCGTCGCGCCGGCGGCGATGACGAGGTTGCCGCTCGCGCCGGTGTCGTCCACGATCTGGATGCCGTTTCCCGAAGACTTGAGCCGCGCGGTGACGTTCACGCCGGCCGCGTCGCTGATCGTGTCGAGGACGTCCTGGACCGTCTTCGCGCCGGCGAGGTTGATCGTCGCGTTGCCGCCCGCGCGGTCGGTGATGGTCAGCGTCGCCAGCGCGATGCCCGACCCGCCGTTGAGCGAGGAAAGGAGGACGGTGTTGATGTCGGCGAGGACGGGGCTGCCGTTGATCACCCCGCCGGCGCTCGTGGCGGTGAGTCCCAGGTCGGTCGCGGCCTTGGAGCCGGTCGCGTCGGCGACACTGAACGCGCCGCCGCCGCCGGTCAGGTCGGTTAGCTTGATCCCGTTGCCGCCGGGCACGAGGTCGGCCTTCATCTTCGTGGGCGAGGCGGCGTTGATCGCGTCGATGACGCCGCCCATCGTCTTGACGTCCGCGCCGAGCGTGACGTCGACCGCCGAGCCATCGCCGAGCGTGACGATGAGGTCCGCGCCGGTCGGAGCCTGGCGCACGCCGCGCGAGTCATTCAGTTGCGACAGCGTGGTCAGCGGGCCGAGGAAGTTGATGTCCTTGCCGGTGATGGTGGTGGCGACGGCGTCGGTGTCGCTCGTCAGGCCGAGGTCTTCGGCGGTGTGACCATCGGCCAGGTCCTGGACGGTCACTGCCGTAGTCGTCTGGCCCGTGCGATCGGTGAGGACGACTCTGTCGCCATCGAGGGTTGCGCGGACGTTCACCTCCAGCGACGTGTTGATCTTCTTGATCACGTCATCCATCGACACCGCCGCCGAGACGTCGATCACGCTCGTCGCACCGCTGCGGTCGGTGATGCGGAACATGCCGCGGCGGACGCCCGCGCCGCCATTGAGCTGCGCAAGGGGCGTCTGGGATGACAGCTCACCGCCGCCTTGCTCGATCGTGAGTGTGCCGGCGCCGACCTTTTGCGTCGTGACGTCGGCGAACCCCTTGCTGACCGTCTGCTGGCTCGTGACCAATCGCGCGACCTGAAACTGGAACGATCCGACGGCCGCGCCGTTGGCGGCGGTGGCGGTGAGCACGTCCTCGTTGCTGCTTGCAGCGGTGGCGGATTCGAAGGTCGAGGGCTTCTTGAGCTTGGTCCCGGTGATCCGCAGGCTCGTGAGGCGGGTGGAGATGTCGGTGTAGGCGAGCCTGCGGTCGTTCGTCTGATCGATGCGGTCCTGGAGCAGCTCCTTGGGGCGCGACTCCAGCGACATCAACTGGTCGATGATGTCGCGCTTGTTGATGCCGCTGACAAGGCCGACGTCGGTGGAAATTCGACCCATGAGTTAGATCGCGTCAGAACCTTCAGACGAGAAAACTGTCCCCGTCCCGGTTTTGTCCAAGACGAAAAAAACCGTCCCCGTCCCGGTTTTGTCGTCCCTATTTTTCTTCCAGTACGCCGCGGACGAGCTGGGGGTTGTCGTACACGTCCAACTCCAGGATGGCCGCCTCGATGGCGGCAGTGTCGAGCTCCTCGATCTGGTCGCGGCCCTGGCGCACGCGGTCGCGCATCTGTTCCAACGCAAACAGCGTGAGGAAGTTGCGCGTGGCCTCTTTGACGTGACGCAGTTGCTGGGCGGTGGCGGCGAGGTCGCTCATCAAGGTGCTCCGAGGTCCGTTCCCGATGCGTCACAGACCGCCGAAATGGCCTGTGATCCTGCGAACATTATCGGAACCAGGTCAGTTGCGACGTGAGCGAAACCGGGGTGCGAAGCGGGTCCACACACCCGCTCCGGCGAGGGCGGCGAGCGTGAGGCCGCTCACCGAGAAGCCGAGCGGGACGCCGCGGGGCTCGTAGCGCAGGCGGATGTGGTGCTTGCCCGCCGTCAACGGGATGGCGCGGACGACCCAATTGGCGGGGAGGACGTCGTACGCCTTCAAAGGTCCCGGCGAGAGCGGCGTGGCGCGCCACAAGCGGCTGTAGTTGTCGGTCACGAGCAGGATGGTCGGCGCGGGAACATCCGCCTCGATGTGCAGCTCATCGCTGGAGACGACGTTGACGTTCACCCTGCCGCGCTCGCCGCCGGGCTGGGGTTTGATGGCGGGCTCGGATTCAAGAATGACGACCCGCTGCGGGTCGAACGCGGGATCGGCGATGCGATGGAGGATGTCATCCCGGCCAGCGCCGATGACGTAATCGGACACGAGCAGTGCGTGCGGGAGCGGATCGCTCACCTCGATGACGGGATTGTTCAACTGCGGGTTGAGCACGTAGCGCGTGCGCAGCATGTTCAGGTACGGCGGGAACTTCGTGAAGGTGAAGTATTGGCCTGCCCCCTCCACGTTCAGGCCCTGGCTGAACGCAAGGAAGTCGGAGAAGCGCTCGGTGATCGTGCTGGAGTCGAAGCCGTACAGGTTCTGAAAGCCGTGGACCATTCCCCAGTCGGCCCAGCGCGCCTCGCCCAAGAGGACGCGGTAATCGCCGGGGTTGGCGTCGAGCACCGTCGCCCACGGCGCGGGGAGCGGCGGATTCGCCTCGATCGTCGAGACGTTCATCCGCGCGAAGACGATCATCTCGAGCATCGCCAGCGCGACGATGGTGTACGCGGCGCGGCGCGTCCGGCCGAGCAGCCAGACGAGCGCCGCCACGACGCCGGTGGTTCCCGCGGCGAGGAGGAAGTCGTCGGCGGCGGCGTTGCCCGATGTGGCGAGGAATGCGGGGTCCGCCATGCGCGTCGCGAGCGACGAACTCTCTCCGGATTCCGCGATCGTCCGAATCAACGCACCCCACGCGCCGCCGTCTTCATTTCCGAGGCCGGCGCGGATGACGAGCGAACCGACGAGCAGCGCGGCCGCGACGACGACGAACGTGATGACGGGCTTTGCCGACGCTTTCGCGCGCTCGGTCAGTTGGTCAAGCCCCAGTCCGGCGAGCATCGCGAGGAACAACACCGCCGGCACGGTGAACTTCGCCGTCACGCGGAACGTGTTGAAGCCCGGCAGATAGTAGTAGAGCAGCTTGAACAGCGGCGTGTGATAGCCAAGGGCGAGGATCATGCTCGTGACGATCATGATCAGCGCGAATCGCCGCCGCGGGTCGCGTTGGATGAGTGCGTAGCCCGCAAGCAGCAGTCCCGTGACGCTCACAAAGAGCGACACTTCCCACAGGTACGCCCGCCCGAAGTACGTCTCGGCGGAGCCGAAGACGTGTGGCACGACGAGCGTCAGCACGTTCTCCGGTGGGAACGAAAACGTCGCCGCGAACTCGATCGGCACGCCACCCTGCCGGTCCGACTCGGACTTCGCCTCCAGCGCGGGAAAGAGCTGCGCCGCGGAAATCAGCACCGCGCCGCCGTAGATCGCGGCGTACGCGACCAGCGGTTTGACACGGTTCCGCCACCCCGGTCGCGCGGCCACGACGTGGCACAACGCGTACACGCCGCCGACGAGCGCTTCGTAGTAGAAGTGCTGCGCGTGCCCCGCGTAGATCTGCATCGCCGCCGCGGCGGCGCCGAGCACGGCCCATCGCCATTTTCCCGTGTCCGCGAGCTTGTCAGCCGCCAGCAGGAGCAGCGGCACCCACGCAATGGCGCCGATGTTCGTCGGATGTCCCGCGAAGATGTGCAGGACGTATCGGCCCGACAGCATGAACAGCACGCCGCCCAGCACGCCTGCCTTGTTCGACAACCCCCGCGCGCGGCACCACCAGAAGGTGAACAGCCCCGCGAGAAAGACGTGCCCGGCAAAGAACCAGTTCAGCGCGTGCTGCGTCGGGAGGAACAGCTCGATCCAGTTAGGTGGGTACAGCAGCGCCGACGCCAACCCGGCGTGGAACGGCCCGCCACCGTAGACGTGCGGGTTCCACAGTGGAAATCGCCCGGCCTTCAGCTCGCCGAAGCCAAATCCGCGCCACCAAAGGTCGTGAAGCTCGACGTCGTTGCCGTCGTCGCTGAGCACGCGCGTGCCGGGGTGGAAGAGCACGTCGCCGAAGACTACGAGCGTCACGAGAAGGAGCACAAGCGGCCCGATGAAGCGCGTGAGGGCGCTTCGTGGTGGCTGAGAGAGCGTAGCTCCGTGTTGCGCGTCGTTCATCGGTCGGAGGCTCGCATGGTATAGTCGCCCCCATCACATGCGAAACGACGGACGACCCAACGATGTGCTCCGCCCCGTGAAGATCACGCGCGGCTTCACGAAGACGCCCGCCGGCTCCGTGCTCTGGGAGCAGGGCGGGACGGTCGTGCTCTGCACGGCGTCGATCAGCAGCGACGTGCCGCCCTGGTTTCGCGACGATCGGCCGGGCGGGTGGACGTGATTCGTCCTCGTAATCTGCTAGAATCCCACCCCTTGAAGTGGAGACCACCTATGCGTTTTCCGGTCGTTTTAATGACGCTCGCCCTGGTCACAGGGGCGTGGTCGTGTAGCCAGGACACCCCGCCGAAGGAGCAATCGGACTTGACGAGCCCGGCTCCCTCGAAGGCGACTGCGCCCAAGGCCGCGGCCGGCCAGCCCAAGGCGTCGGCGGCCTATCCGAAGGGCGCGCAGTGGACGATCCTCTGCCGCGAGGTGCACGGGCCGAACCACGTCGAGCGGGCACGTCAGTTCAAAGAGGCGGCGATGAAGACGCCGGGCATGCGCGACTGGCACCTCCTGCACAAGGAAAGCCAGAGCCAGATCTACTACGGCTACTACAGGACGCACGACGACCCGCGCGCCAAGGCCGACCGCAAGGTGATCGACGCGATGACCGATGCGCAGGGAAACCGGCCGTTCCGGCTGGCGCTGATCCAGCCGCTCAGTTCCGCCGACGTCGGCCCGCCCGAGTGGAACTTGGTGAACGCGAAGGGGTTCTACACGCTTCAGATCGCCGTCTACCGCGATAGTCCGGAGCGCAAGCAGTACGCGGTGGACGCGGTGAAGGGTGCGCGGGCGCAGGGGATCGAGGCGTACTACTACCACGGCGAGTCGATGAGTCTCGTGTGCGTCGGGACGTGGCCGAGCGAGGCGGTGCAACTGGCGGATGAGATGGGCACGGGCGGGGAGCGGGGCGAGACGAAGGTCGTCCTCCCGCCGCTGCCGCCCGAGGTGAAAGCGCCGATCCTCAAGGACAAGGACGGTCGCCGGCTGCACGTGGAAGCGCCGAGCAACGAGGTGCTCGATCCCACGCTCAAGGCGATGATGCAGCAGTACCCGACCAACGCCATCAACGGCGAAACCATGCTCACCACCACGAAGGACCCGCGCAGCGGACGGGCCATGACCGTGCCCGACCCGTCGGTCGTCGTGCCGATCCCGCGCGGGGAGGAATCGATGCTCGACGGCGATACCGCCGGCGGCGCCGCGCCAATCCCGCCGCCCGATGAGCCGATGATCGACACCAATCGCCGCGCAACGCCCGGCGGGCGCCTCAAGACGGTGGGGAGCTGAACCTGGAAGCATGCACGAACTTGATCGCGACCCAATGTTGTCATCCTGAGGTACTCCGAAGGATCTAGCTGGGGATGCAGGGCCTTCACGCTCGAGGCCAGATCCTTCGGAGTACCTCAGGATGACGGCTACTGACAGCCTCGCATGTTGAACCTCCTCATCGCCACGGGCAACCGCGCGAAGGTCCGCGAGCTCCAGGAACTGCTCGAACCGCACGGCGTGCTTTGCACCGACCTGTCGGCGCACGCCGGAGTTCCCGCACCCGAAGAGACCGGTCACACCTTCCGCGCCAACGCCATGCTCAAGGCCGTCGACTACGCGACCGCGCTGCGGACGTGGGCGTTGGCGGACGACAGCGGCCTGTCCGTCGACGCGCTGGGCGGCGCCCCCGGCGTTCACAGCGCCCGCTGGGCCGAGCTCGGCAACGCCGGCCACGGGGACGCCGACAACAACGGTTTGCTCCTGCGGCAGTTGGCGGAGGTCCCGGACGAGAAGCGATCGGCGCGGTTCGAGTGCGTCCTGGCGCTGGCCGACCCCCGCGGGCGCGTCGTGTTGACGGTTGCGGACCATGTGGACGGTCAAATGCTTCGTGCGCCCCGCGGCGCGGGCGGTTTCGGGTACGATCCGCTCTTCCTGGTCCCCGAGCTGGGCCGTACGACCGCCGAGCTCCCGGCCCATGAGAAGCACGCGATCAGCCATCGTGGCAAGGCGCTGCGAAGGCTCGCGGGTTTGTTAGACGGTCTAGAGATCGCTCAGTAGCGAGCGATCGGCGCCGTGATCGGCGCCGTCTCAAGCGGCGGGGTCGCTTCAGCGACCCTGTTCGACAAAGCGTTCACGAACGGGTGAGTATGAGCCGCATCCTGATCGCCGTCAGCAGCCCCTGGGCATCCGAGCGTGTGATGGACCCGCTCGCCGACCTCGCCCGGCGAATCGACGCCGAGGTCCTCGTCGTCCACGTCTCCCGCCCCAGCGGCGGGCAGATGCGCGAGCAGGAACAAGCCGACGGGGAGGCCGCCATCCGCGTCCTCCGTGAACAACTCGAGCAGCGCGGCGTCGTCGTGCAAACCCTCCTCATGTTCAGCGACGACATCGCCCGCGCCATCCTCAACACCGCCGTGGAGCGCGAAGTGACGTTGATCGTTCTTGGTCTCACCGGGAAGAACGTCTTCGCGCGATTGCTCGCGGGGAATGTCCCCGTGGAACTGATCAAGAACACGCGCATCCCGGTGCTGCTGTTTCCGCCGGAGCATAAGGGGACAATCTAAACCTGTTCCGCGGACACTGCACCAAGCGCATGAACGGAGATGACCCATGATTCAACTTAAACGAGCCTATGAGAAGCCCTCTTCGACGGACGGCGAGCGCGTGCTGGTCGAGCGGCTCTGGCCACGCGGGCTGACCAAGCGCAAGGCGGCGGTGGACCTGTGGCTGAAAGAGGTGGCCCCCAGTCCGGAGCTGCGCAAATGGTTCGCGCACGATCCGGCGAAATGGAAGCAGTTCGAACAGCGTTACTGGAAGGAGCTGCGCGGCGAGAAGGAGCCGGTTGACCTGCTGCGGCGCAAGGCGAAGCACGGCACCGTCACCCTCGTGTACGCGGCGCGGGACGAGGAGCACAACGGCGCGCTGGCGCTGAAAGCATTCCTCGAACGTCATTGCGACGGTTGATGCGGCAGGCAGTGCGCAGCACCGTCGCATCGACAGATTCACGAAACCGAAAGTGTCTTGCGCGCTGCTGCACATACCGCCACAACGGCTGGGTGCTTCAGCTCCGGCTCCATCGAGATTGCGTAGAACCGCTCTCGGACGTCGGCGGCCCGACCGATGAGCCTCACGCCGAAGTCGTGTTGCACTTTCGCCTCCAGCGTTGAAGGCGCCGGGAAGGCGCCAGCGCCGGACTGCCCGAACCAGAACATCAGCGCGCTGTCGTCGAACTCGCCCGCGACGACCGGGTGAATCCGCTTCGAATCGAACCAGAGGTTGAGCGAGCGCCGCACCTCGGTGTGATCGGTGGGCAGGAGCACGGGGGCGCCATTGAGGGACTTGGGAAAACCCCGCTTGAGACGGGTGGCGAGTTTGTTGCTGGCGAAGAACGACACGCCGGATTCACCCAGCAGGTGATTATAGCCCTGCACCTGCACCGCCGTTCCGATCGGGGCGTCACTGAGAACCACGTCCGTCCGCCGCGCTGCCAGGTCAGCGAGCAGGCGATCCGCCTTGTCCTCGCGACAGATCAGGCGGACTGGCTGCGGCAGCCGCAGGGCGGGTTCGAGCAACTGTCGTACGACGAGCTTGGGGATCACGTCGAGGATTCCCACCGAGAGTTTCAGAGGCCGGCCCGCAGGCTGGTGCTCGAGCGCGTTGGTCATCTCCTGGCCGAGCGAGAAGATCTCGTTCGCGTAGTTGAAGGCGATTCGCCCCGCCTCGGTGAGTTGCAGGCCTCTCCCGACGCGATCGAACAGCCGATGCCGCAGCGCCGTCTCCAGCTCCTTGAGCTGAACGCTGATCGTCGGCTGTGAGAGCATCAGCTCCTCGGCCGCGCGAGCGATGCTGCCCTCGCGCGCGACCATCCAGAAGTAGTACAGGTGGTTGTAGTTCAGCCATTTCATGGCGAGATTCTATCCATTGATAGACTCTAAGTGTGGCCACGAAACTTCATACTGTACCTATTCGTTTCCAGGTCGTTGTCACCATGCACTCGCGGGTGCGCGTCTGGGACATGGGGACAGAGGAGTCCGACACGTACACGCTGGTCTACCCGATGGATGCGGACATCGAAGAGGGGAAGGTTTCCGTCCTGGCCCCGCTCGGGCTGGCGCTGCTGGGGGCGCGAGTCGGACAGGTCGTCCGGTTCGATGCCCCCGCCGGGCTGAGGCGGCTGAGGATCCAGAGGATCATACGACGCCAATCGCCGGACTTCGCCCGCTTCACGGGTGTCTAACTCCAGGATCAGCGTTTCGCGGAGTTCCGCGGGAACGTGCGCGAGGATGTCGACACGGTCATCCGGCGCCATCTCAGAGAGCACCATCGACGCCTCAGGCGGCTCCATCTCGGCGATGACCGATGCGACCAATCCGGGATGCATCTCGCGGAAGAGCGATGCGGCCGTGCCCGGATCGAGGTACTCCGCAACTTCCGCTGCGCGCTCCCGCGGGAGGCGGCTCAGCACACGGGCGCCATCGGCCGGGTGGACCTCTTCCAAGCCGGATGCGATCTCGCTTGTGGGGGCCAGGATGAGATGGTCGAGCATGGCGTCTTCCTTGGTCTGATCGACCGCCGACGATATTCCCGCGGCGGGGTCTGGCAGCTCATTGGCCGCGTTCTGGTCGGCGGATGACCCGCAGGTCATCGGAGGGTCGAATCGTGCGGCGGCCTTGCGGCTGTGAGGCGATTGTAACGCGTGGGGTGGCCTGGGTTTGGCAGCGTTCTCTCAGGGGTCGGCGCGAAAAACAAGGACTTACGAACGTCCCGATTCCCGGCCGGGGTGGCAGGGGATTGATCCTCGTGCGCGCTGGATGAGCAGTCGATTGCGCCTTCGCGGTCGCGCCGCTTGCGGCTTCGCGGACCAGGACGTGTCGATCCGCGACGCCGCAAGCGGAAGACGCCTCCGCGCGGTTGCAGCGCCGCGCCTCACGCCGCCTTCGGTTGATACACCTTCACGCAGTTGCGGTTCGCGTTCTTCGCCTCGTACAGCGCCGCATCCGCCGCCGCCATGAGGGCGCTGAGGGTGACGATGTTGTGCGCGACGGAGCGCTCGGCGACGCCGATGCTCAGCGTGGGCTGGTTCTCCAGGCGCGCGATGGCGGACGAGAAGTCGACCGATGCGAACGCCTGCCGAAGCTTCTGCACGACCTGCTGCGCCTGCGTCACTTGAGTTTGGGGTAGAGCGATGACGAACTCATCGCCGCCGTAGCGGAACGCGAGGTCGGTCTTGCGCAGCGTGATCCGGACGCAATCGGCGAACGCGCGCAGCATGTGATCGCCCGCGGCGTGACCGTGCGCGTCGTTGATCTGCTTGAACTCATCCATGTCGATCATCACGATCGACAACGGCAGCGCGTGTCGCCCGGCCAGCGCGACTTCGCGCTCCAGCAGGCTGTCCAGCGA
Organism: Tepidisphaeraceae bacterium; assembly: GCA_049679725.1. Lineage (GTDB taxonomy): Bacteria > Planctomycetota > Phycisphaerae > Tepidisphaerales > Tepidisphaeraceae > DASYWJ01. The sequence goes on along the minus strand of JBAUGM010000772.1, from coordinate 4,890 downwards.
CCGCCGGTTGTACAAACCCGTCAACCCGTCCGTCATGCTCTGCTTCTCGGCCTCGGCGAGGTGGTTGAGCGTGATCAGCGTTGAACTCGCGGCGTTCACGTACGTCTGCGCGAGCTGCTTCAGCTCCTCGCTCCACGTGCCGCCGACGGGAAGCAGCATGTGCACGAGCACCTGCGCCTTGCGGCCGATGTTGAACGGGATGCAGTACGCGGGATGCGTTGGCGGCATCATGATCGACGCATCCACCGCGCAGCGCACGGGTGAGCAATCCGGGCGGAACAGCTTCGGCAGGCTCTGTCGCAGGCACGGGCACAAGGCGGGATCCATCTCCGTGATCGGCGTGTCCTGCCGCAGCACGTCATCCGGCCACGCGACCTTCACCTGCATGGGCGGGATCGTGTCGGGCTCCGATGAGACGATGACCAGCCCCGCCAGGCCGAGCTCGGTCTGGAGGAAGTGGCTGAGGGTCGGATAGATCTGTTCGGGCTTCCCGGCGCCCTGGATCGTCTGCGAGAACTCGAGGAGGCGATCGACGGTGTTCGATCGCGCGGTGAGCACTTGATGGGCATGGGCGTGCTTGCGGTCCGCGCCGCGCAGGTTCCGAAACAGGATGACGGCCAGGAGGGTCGGTGTCGCCCAGGCGAAGAACCGGACCGCCAAGGCCGTGGGCGAGGTCGTCTCGCTCCACGAGATGACGAGGAGCCCGGAGAGCGTCACGCCGGCGCCGAACGCGGCGAATGCCGCAAAACGCCGCACGATGGACTGGGTTGTGGTTGCCTGGCTCACGGCCACGCCTGCTCGATAAGAGGAGAGATCGGACGTCAACGCCCTCCGGCCTCTCCTATCGACCATTCGTCGAAAGCTGCTGTAATCCGGTGCCTCAGAAGGATTGGGGAAGACGGGGGAAGACGGTGGGAAGACGGTCGCCAAGTGGATTCGGAATTGAAAATCGCCAACCGGTTGCATATCTTGTAATCGTGATCCCGTCGCAAACGCCTATCTCGCAGGCACACCCGTCCTCATCTGACCAGGAATTGGCCATCCTTACGGAGATCGGACAGATTCTCTCGTCCACGCTTGAACTGCGAATGGCCTTCGGGAAAGTGATGCAAATCATTTCAGACAAAATGAATATGCATCGCGGGGCGCTCGTCCTTCTGGACGAATCGACGGGCCGGTTGCGCACTGAGGCGGCAATCGGGCTCACGTCGGAGGACATGGAACGGGGGAAGTACGCGGTGGGCGAGGGGATCAACGGGAACGTCGTGGCGACGGGTCGCGCCCGCATCGTCCCGGACCTGCGGAACGAGCCGGATTTCCTCAACCGCACCGGCCGTTTCACCGCTGACGAAGCGGGCGCGGCGATCAGCTTCCTGTGCGTCCCGATCCGGATCGAGGGGCGGACGATGGGGGCGCTGTCGGTCGACAAGCCGTTCGTCAGCGACGAGCAACTCAACAGCGATCATGCGTTCCTCGACATCATCGCCGCGTTCCTCGCGCAGGCGATCCAGATCAACCGCATGGTAATGCGGCAGAAGGAAGAGCTGCTCGAAGAAAACGCGCAGCTCCGCGCCCAGGTGCGCGACCGCTACCGGTTCGAGAACATCGTCGGCGACTCGCCGGCGATGCACGAGGTCTTCGCCGTCGTCGGGCAGGTCGCGAATTCGCGCGCGACGGTGCTGCTGCTGGGTGAGACCGGCACCGGCAAGGAGATGATCGCCAAGGCGATCCACTACAACTCCCCGCGGCGCGACAAGCCGTTCATCCGCGTCAACTGCGGCGCGCTCACCGGGACGCTGCTCGAGTCGGAACTGTTCGGCCACGTCAAGGGCAGCTTCACGGGCGCGATCCGGGACAAGGCCGGCCGTTTCGAAGCCGCGGATGGCGGGACGATCTTCCTCGACGAGATCGGCACGATGGAGCCGCACCTGCAGGTGAAGCTCCTCCGCGTGCTCCAGGAGCGCGAGTTCGAGCGCGTCGGCGACAACCAGACGATGAAGGCCGACGTGCGCGTCATCGCCGCCACCAATGTCGACCTTCAGGAGGAAGTCGCCAAGGGCCAGTTCCGCGAGGACCTGTTCTACCGCTTGAATGTCGTCAGCATTTACCTGCCGCCCCTGCGCAACCGGCGCGAGGACGTGCCGCGTCTGATCGATTACTTCCTCGACAAGTACAACGCCGTCAACGAGCGCCGCCTGCGCCGGATCAACCGCGACATGCTCAACGTGCTGCTGCGCTACCCGTGGCCCGGCAATGTGCGCGAGCTGGAAAACGCGATCGAGCGCGCGGTGGTGCTCAGCAACGACGAGGACTTCACGGAAGAGCTGCTCCCGCTGTCCGTCCGCATGTTCGCCGCCCAGCGGCGGACGACGCAATCGAGCGAGTCGATCGAGACGCTGACCAAGCGCCTCTCCGAGCAAGCCATCGCCGACTACGAGCTCCGCGAGGGGGAGATCTACCAGCTCGTCATCGACCAGGTCGAGCACGCCCTGATCGACAAGGCGTTGCACCGCTGCGGCGGCGTGAAAACCAAGGCCGCGGATTTCCTGGGCATCAACCGCAACACGCTGAACAAGAAGGTCAAGGACCTGAACATCGACGCGACGGAATAGCGAGGGTATGCTGGCGCTATGCCGACGACACTTGCCATTCGACGGCGCCGGCGGCTGTGGGCAAAGGGAATCGGTTTGCCCGGGGATAACTCGAAGATTCTCGATGTGGCCAGGCATCTCACGGCCACCATTGACGCGCCTGTCCTGGGGGGCATTGCCGTGGTCCTCCATGGGTACTTACGGACTACGACGGATTTGGACTTCTACACGCCCGATCGACGCGTGACGGACGAGCAACTTCGCGCGGGCGGGGCCGCGTGGGACGCGAAGCGCCGCGAGCACGTCCTCAACGACGTCCGCATCCACACGGTCACACCCGAAGACGCCGGCCACGTGGTCGAGAAGACTTCGATCATCGACGGCGTGCGCGTCGTTAGTCTCAAGGACCTGATCGCCATCAAACTGCGCACGGGCCTCAACAACTTCGGTCGCACGAAGGACATCGCCGACGTTGAAGCGCTGATCGGTCTCATTCCGCTCGACAAGCGTTTCGCCGGCAAGCTCCCGGCGGACCTGCGGGGGGATTTCAAGCAACTCGTCGATGCCGTCCGCGCCGGCGAGCGAGCACGCGCGGGCAAGCCACGTTTCTGACGCGCGTTGTCGCGCGCGCACACCCATCCCACTCAACGATCGGCGTAACCCTGCTCCCGTACGGCGCTTCGCGCCCACCAGAACGCCAGCATTGCGCAGAGCAGAAGGATCGCCGACGAGACGAGCGGCGGGCCGCTGCCGACGGGATGGTGGCGCGTCGCGATGACCCAGAAAGTGTGACTCTCAGATGAAGCCCAGAAGCCCGTCGCCACGGTTGCGATCGCGCCAACCGGTTTCCAGCGCCGATACTCGTTCAACCGACGAAGGGTCTCATCAGGGGTCCGTCGCGCACAAACGGCGGCGGCGAGCAGGTGAATCGCAAGCAGAAGGCCGAACGCGAGAGAAAGTGTGAGGGCTCCGTGCGCGATCCAGAACTGCACGGGGAATCGAAGTTCGGCGATCCACATCGGCGCGATCTCTCGCCCGTACGCGCGCGGGTCGCGAAGCAAGTCTCGATACACCCACGACGCGCGGTGACAGCTTAGGACGATCAGCCAGATGGCGCCCGTGTTGAACGCGATGCCGCCAAGCGCGAAGAACCCGGCGGCGAGCCGGAACGGCATTGCGCCCTTCGCGCGGGTTGCGGGCGAGGCGTAGTCGAGCGTCCGGGGGAGATCGAGCGACACCATGAACAGCACGCCCGGCGGGTCGCGAAGTCGCAGCGGACAGGGCGAGCGACGTCGCGCGTGTTGCGACTCTGTGGCTCCCTTTCCTCGCCTCGGATGTTAGCATGGACTCAGTTCCGGAAACCCGGAGGTGAATCGTGTTGGGACTGTGGCACTTGTTCGTTCCCGTGACGATGCTCGCCGCCGCGGGTTGCGCCGGGCCGGCGAACCACGTCGTTCTCCGTTACGGTCGACGACGCCCGGGCGGCGCTGCGGGAGATGGAGGCGGCGCCGAAGCCGCTGGCGCGGCCGGTCGTGGTGCTGGGCGGGTATCACGATCCGGGGCTCGGGCCGTTCGTCTGGGGCGGCGAGGTGCGCAGGTGGGCGAAGGACGCGAAGGTGATCGGCGTCTCGTTCGCGACGGCGCGCGACTTCGACCAGTGCCGGCGCGAGGTGATCGCCGCCGTCGACGAGGCGTGCCCGACCGATAACAGCGAAGCGACGGTCGAGGTCGACGTGATCGGCGCGTCGATGGGCGGACTCGTGGGGCGATACGCGGCGGTGACCAAGCCGGGGGAGCGACGATTGAACGTCGTGCGCCTGATCACGGTTTCGTCGCCGCACCGGGGAGCGGCGTGGGCGGGGGCGCCGGCAATGACTCGGCTGCACGCGGACATGCGCGGCGCATCCGACTTCCTGCGACACCTCGAGTCGGCGGAGGCGGCGACGGATGCGGATGACTACGAGATCGTGCCGTACGTGCGGCTGGATGATCGGATCGTCGGTGCGCACAACGCGGCGCCGGCGGGCGTCAACGCGTGGTGGCTGCCCGAGCGGCCGCTGGAGTTTGGGCACTTCGGCGTGAACACCGACCCGCGCGTGCGGGCGGACGTGGCGAGGCGGTTACGGGGGGAGGAGCCGTTCACGAAGAAACCGGGAGCGCCGGTGCCCCGCGGCTGAAGCATCCGGGTCTTCGCTTGAAGCTCAGACACCGGCGTGAGGAGCGTTCGACGACGCGCTTAGACGGATCAGGATTAATTCGCGCGCTGTCATCCTGAGAGAGCGTGAACTTTTAACGTAGC
>JBAUGM010000771.1:0-1916 GCA_049679725.1 Tepidisphaeraceae bacterium | reverse complement strand
GGCTCGACGCCGCCCGCGGCGTGATCACCGCCTCCGCCGTCATCCCGCTGCAGGCCAAGTCGTTCTTCTCCTCCATGCCCTCGATGAGCGCCGCCCGCGCCGGCATCCTCCCCGCCGTCGTCGGCACCCTTCTCGTCATGCTCGTGACCATGCTCCTGGCCATCCCCCTGGGCGTGGCGGCGGGCGTCTACCTCGAAGAGTACGCGCCGCACAACCGCATCACGGCGCTGATCGAGATCAACATCGCCAACCTCGCCGGCGTCCCGTCGATCATCTGGGGACTGGCCGGGCTGGCGCTGTTCATCTTCGCGATGGGGTTCGAGCGCAGCATCCTCGCCGCCGGGCTCACGCTCGGGCTGCTCGTGCTGCCCATCGTGATCATCGCGACGCGCGAGGCGATCCGCTCGATCCCCAACACCATCCGCGAGGCGTCGATCGGCCTGGGGGCGACGAAGTGGCAGACGACGCGGCACCATGTGCTGCCCTACTCGATCAGCGGCATCCTGACCGGCGCGATCATCGCCATGAGCCGCGCCATCGGCGAGACGGCGCCGCTCGTGTGCATCGGCGCCGTCGTGTTCATCACGTACCTCCCGCCCGCCCCGGTCGGCCACGTGACCAACGACGCGGGCGTCTCCGAATTGCAGGTGCAGCCCACGGCGTGGCTCAACAGCAAGTTCACCGTCGTGCCCATGCAGATCTTCGACTGGGTCTCGCGCCCGCAACCGGAATTTCACGCCAACGCCGCCGCGGCGAGCATCGTGCTGGTCGTGCTGACGCTCGGGCTCAACGGCATCGCGATCGCAATCCGGTACCATACGCGCAAGTCCATAAAATGGTGACGATGTCGACGACGAGGACGACGATCCGAGACGAATCACAGGAGCATCCTGCGGACCCGCGCGTGCAGGCGGGCATGCGCTCCGTCGACGGCCCGGTGAAGGCCGACGTCCGCGACTTCAGCTTCTTCTACGGGAAGTTTCAGGCGCTGAAGAACGTCAACCTGCCCATCGCCGAGAAGAAGGTGACCGCGCTGATCGGCCCCAGCGGGTGCGGGAAGAGCACGCTGCTCCGCAGCTTCAACCGGATGCACGACCTGTACGCGCACAACCGCTACGAGGGCCGAATCACGCTCCACCCCGACGACCTGAACCTCGTCGGCCCGGAGATCGAGCCCATGGAAGTTCGCATGCGCATCAGCATGGTCTTCCAGAAGCCCAATCCGTTTCCCAAGAGCATCCGCGAGAACGTCGCGTACGGGTTGCGCATCCGCGGCATCAACGACCGCGCGTTCCTCGAGGAAAGGGTTGAGCAGGCCCTGCGCAGTGCGGCGCTGTGGGAGGAAACCAGGGACCGCCTGGGCGCGCCCGGGACATCGCTCTCGGGTGGGCAGCAGCAGCGGCTGTGCATCGCCCGCGCGCTGGCGACCGACCCGGAAATGCTCCTTTTCGACGAGCCCACCAGCGCCCTCGATCCCGCCGCCACCGGCCGCATCGAAGAACTGATCGATTCGCTCCGCCCGCGCGTCACCATCCTGATCGTCACCCACAACATGCAGCAGGCCGCCCGCGTCAGCGACTACACCGCCTTCATGTACCTCGGGCGGCTCGTCGAGTTCAACGAAACCAAGACGGTCTTCACCAACCCGGGCCACAAGCTTACCGAGGAGTACATCACCGGCCGGTTCGGCTAGTGCTCCGTCGCCGTTAGAGTTTCGGGTAGAGCCTGCGGAGCTTCACCCGCGCGTCGGCGGTGGTGAACTGCCAGTCGATCCGGGCGGTCGCGTTGGTGCGTGTTCGCTCCCACGCGTCGGTCTTGTCGATCAGTTCCGTCTTTTCGCCGATCCGCTCGCCCATGCACTGGCGATTCAGCACGCCCAACTCGATTTCCGCGATGTTCAGCCATGACCCGTGTTT
>JBAUGM010000770.1:0-2349 GCA_049679725.1 Tepidisphaeraceae bacterium | reverse complement strand
CCTCCCGTCGATCGCATATGCGTTTGCCCTGGAGAGGGAGCAAGGCGCGGCTCCGCGGGTTCGCATTCGCGCCTGGAATGTTGTACAACTTCGCCTCACCGCCCGTCGTCGCGGACGACGGCCGGGTGCGATGCAAGGGTCGGCTGTGAACCGGGTCAGGTCCGAAAGGAAGCAGCCCTAAGCGGTCCCGGTCTTGTGCCGTCGATTACCCGGTCGTCTTCCGCGCCGACGGGAGGCCGCTTCGCGGCAAACTCCAAAAGCCAAATTCCAAACTCCAAACAAACGGCAAAGCTCCAAGGAGCAAAAAGAAAAAGGAAACCGTCGCTTCCTTTGGAGCTTTCTTGTTCTTGAAGGTTGTTTGGGATTTGGGATTTGGCGTTTGAAATTTGGAATTTGGCGCTTCCCCGCATTAACCTTCCCTCATGCGCGTCTTCGTCGTCGCCAACGCCGAGAAGCCCAACGTCCGGCCGGCGTTGGACGAGTTGCTGCCGTGGCTGGCGAAGAAGGTCACGGTGGTGGGGACCGACACCTCGCTCACCGACGACCTCCGCAACGTGCAGGCCGACGCCATGCTCATCCTCGGCGGCGACGGCACACTCCTCTCCGCGGCCCGGCGCCTCGGCGGGCGGCAGATCCCGCTCATGGGGGTCAACTTCGGTCGGCTTGGGTTCCTCGCCAGCTTCACGCCCGAGCAGTTCCGCGACCACTTCGACAGCCTGATCGCCGGCAAGCTTCCCATCAGCACCCGCCAGGTGCTGGAAGCCTCCGTCCTGCCCGCGGGCATCAAGTGCGACGCCAACGACTGCGCCGACGTCGAAGCCAAGCGGCGGTTCAGCGCGACGGCGCTGAACGACGCCGTCGTGACGGCGGGGGCGCCGTTCCACATGATCGAGCTGGAACTCCGCGCCGACGGCGACAGCGGCGTCCGCTATTTCGGCGACGGCGTCATCGTCGCCACCCCCAGCGGGTCGACGGCCTACAACGTCTCCGCGGGCGGCCCGATCATCGACCCCTCCGTCGACGCCATCTGCATCACCCCGATCTGCCCGCACAGCCTCTCGTTCAGGCCCGTCGTGGTTTCTTCGCGCATGACCGTGGTCATCACCGCGTCCCGGGTCAATCCCGGCACGACACTCTTCTGCGACGGGCAGGCAAGCACAAAATTATCGCATGGTGAAACCGTGGTGCTCCGTCGGAGTCCCAATGATGTCCTGCTGGTCGAGAACCCGCAGGCCCGGCAGTGGCGCAGCCTGGCGGAGAAGCTGCACTGGGCGGCAAGTCCCCGCCATTCGAGCCCCGGTTAGCGGCTTACAAACGCAACCTGGGTTTGGAACGGGACTTTGCTTGGAAATCATCGGCTGCGTTCGTTATAACGTTCGGCTCACGACGCGAACCGGAACGAGACACTTCAAGCCGGGGCGGGATGACGAGTGAGCGTGAAACCGCGGGATGCGAAGCACGCGCGACACGCGTTGCCGCCCGGGGGGAAGGTGAAGGCTTATGCTCGATGAGATGCGGCTGTTGATCGAAGAAGTGAAGAAGCTGGGCGAAGACCAGCGCGGCCCCTTTGTGACGTGGCTGGTGGTCGTGATGGTGCGCGACGTCGCGTACTACATCGTGACCGGGCTCGTCGCCTGGGCGCTGGGCCGGCGAATCGTCCAGGGCACCTTTGCCGCCATTCGCGAGGCTCGCCGTGAGCGTGCTTGAGTGGATCCTCCTGCTGGAGGTGATCGTCGTCGTCATCGCGACGCTCTTCTGGGGCGTCGCGCTGTTCATCGCGCGCAACTACCCCGACGATCCCATCTACATCTTCACGAAAACCTTCTGGATGACGTTCCTCTACCCCTCGCCCGAAGTCGTGCGCGAGCCAGGATTCGACGTGCGCGCGAGCGGCAGCGATGACGCCGGCGCACCCAAGAGCACGAGCGGTCGCGGCGGGCTGGGCAGCGCCAAGCGGAAGGGGCCGCAACACGATGAAGAAGCCGCCGCCTCCGAGGAGGACGCGTTCTACGGCCGCGTGAAGGCGGGCGACGATGGCGTCGTCCACACCGCGAACCTCAACGTCGTCGTCCTCCCGCATTCGGAGAAGGACGAAGTGCTCGGCCGAACCAGCGACGGCATCGAGCTGCAAGTCACCGCGGCGGCGGAGGACGGGGCGTCGAACAAAGCGGTCATCCAGCTCGTCTCCAAGGCGCTGGGCGTGAAGCCGTACCAGGTGACGCTGACGAAGGGTCACTACCAAACCCGCAAGGCCGTCGCGGTCACGGGGATGGATCAGGGGCAGCTCGAAGCGAAGCTGGACGAGATGGGATAGCTCGACACAACGGATCCCCGGGCTCCGCTCAGAGT
>JBAUGM010000769.1:0-13519 GCA_049679725.1 Tepidisphaeraceae bacterium | reverse complement strand
GCTCGGGCGGAGCCTCGCCCTCCCGACGCCGATCGTCCTCAGACGCGCTCCATGACCTTCACGATCCCCGTCAGGATCACCGCCGCGGCGGCCATGCCAAGGAGGATCCAGATGAACAGGGCGGTCGCCTCGCGCGGGACCTCTTTCATCGAGGCGCACTTGATCGACTTGTAGACCGTCGCCACGATCGCGCATAGCGGGAAGAGGAGTGCGGGCCAGTAGTCCCACATGGGCAGGGGAGTGAGGAACGGGACGAAGGCGAGAAGGGTCATGGTGCGCGCGTCGCTTTCGCGTGTCCTACCGGTTCGACGCCCGGTACGTGGCATCGATGATCGCCAGCAGGTTGAGCATCCCGGCGATGGCGGTGTAGAGGGTGCCGATCTCGCCGAGGCGGGCCTTGGCGGCGGGGTAGTCGTCGGCGACGCCTTGGCCGATCCATGCGCTGATGAGTCCGAGCGGGCCGGTCATGATCTGCCCGAGGAACCATGGTTTCTGCAGGACCCGGGCGAGCAGGTTGCCGCCGCCGACGAAGTTTGGCGCTTCGACGACCGCGATGCCGGCGACGAGGATGCCGAGCAGGAACAGCGTGATCACGCACACGCCGACCACGAGGCCGCGCGTGCGCTGGCCGAGGAGCCAGTAGCCCGACCCGGGCACGAGCCATCCCGCCAGGGCGACGAGCGGCACGGGGGGAGCAAGGACGTTGGCATTGTCGGGGCTCGTGGGCATTCGCGGGCGACCACTCTAGCGAGGAGGGGCGGGGGGGCAAGGAAAGCACAAACGTGAAGCACGAAATCCTAAGCACGAAGCACGAAACAAACTCAAAAGTACGAAGAAGCAAACCTCAAACGGGATACTCCCGCGTTTGGAGTTTTTCTGCTTTGAATTTGGGATTTGTTTCGGATTTCGTGCTTAGGATTTCGTGCTTGCCAAACGAAGAAGGGCGACACTCCCACCCGGCAGCGTCGCCCTTGTTGGGCACAATCCATCCGATGTCGGTCGTGGGGGTCAGAGCCGCGCCTGCGGCGCCGTCGCCGTCGGGCCTTCGCGGGGGAAGACCTGCTGCGGCTGCTCGCGCTCGATCGGCTTGTCGAGCAGTTGGTTCATCACGATCGGGCCGGCCCCGATCACGACCAGGACGATCGCGGCGGCCATCCAGCGGACGCTCGTCCACGCCATGAACATGCTGGTGCTCCTGGCGATCTCCATCGGGATGGGCGGGACGAACGCTCCACCCTCCGCGGCCATCGCGGCGGCCGTCGCCTTCGAGCCGAGGTCCATCGGGGCGGCCTGCACCGCGTTGCCCTCCAGCAGCGTCATCAGTGCCACCGCGGGCATCGACACCTTCGCGCTCTTGCTCATCAGCCCGCGCAGCTTGAATACCGCCCGGCTGACGCGCTTCTTGGCGGCGTCTTCCGACAATCCCATCGCCTCCCCGACGTCGCGGAGGCTCTTTTGCTCGAAATAGCGGAGAACCAGCGCCTGGCGGTCGGCCTTGCCCAGCTTGGCGACGGCGCCGTCGAGCACGGGGGCGACGTCGTCCCACTCCCCGCCTGAAGCGGCGGCGTGTCGGCGGACGAACGTGTCCCAGCCCACTTTCATCTGTTCACCGGCGCTTCGCTCATGGCGATCCCTCCGCATGCGCATCCGCATGGCGTTGGCGGCGGCATAACGGGTCGTCGTCAACAGCCACGCGGAAATGACCGTCTCCTGAGGCAATGAGCCGGCCTTGCGCGCCAGGATGATGAACACGGCCTGTGCCACGTCCTCGGCCAGATGTGGGTCCCGCACTTGCCGGACCGCCGCCGAGTGCACCATGTTGACGTGCCGGGTAACGACCTCCGCGAACGCCCGCTCACTGCGGCGCAGTGCGTACTCCCGCAGGAGTTCCCAGTCCGTTACCACTGGTCCCATCCCCATATTGTGTCCGGTGGGAGGGGAAAGGGACAGAAAAAATCGGCGATTACGGCCGCGCAGGCGCGGACATGGGTTTGCGGCTGAAGTTCGCCAGTTCGGTGGCGGCAATCGCGTACGCCATGCAGCGCCCTTCAGGCGTGGCGATACGCTTGACCTCTAGCAGGAGGGGCGCCAATTGCCCCTCTCGGACGCGCGCCGCGGCGAAAACAGGCGGCAGCTTGCCGTGCGCGGCCTGATATAGCTTCGCCGCCCGGTCAAAGTCGCCCGCATCCACGTAGAACCCAACACAATTGTTCTTCAACGATTGCAGGTGGAACTTGAGCGAGGGGATGCTGCTTTCGTCCGGCCGGAGTGTCGTTGGGAAGGTATCGATAATTGCTAAGGCCTCTCGCGCCTGTCCCGCCGACTTTAGATCAGAGGCGACCGGGAGCGGCAAGTCCTTGTACCAGAGTAAGCCCGGCGGTCCATTCACGATCGACCGCACGAGCTGTTCGTTGGCCAGGAGGTATCGTTTCGCTGCTCCCGCGTCGCCCCGCCGCGCCGCGCCGATCGCAAGGCCTGCGTAGATGTCCATCGCGAAAGACTCACTTGGTCGGAAGTGACGTCCTTTTGGGGGCGCCATATCCGCAGGCAGTTGATAATCGTTTCTTGGGCCAGCGGGAGCGGAGATCGAATCTTTGGCGCACCTCTCCAGTCGCGCTCGCGACGCACGATCATCCGCCTCCGCGACGCCCATCGCCACCGCTTTCCCTCCCCCTCCCCCTGCGAAGCGTTGCCAACCGCCCTCAACAATGATCGTGGTCGCGAGCTGCGCGTACTTCGCCGCCTCTGGCCCTCGCCCAGCTTTGGAGTGCTTGACGGCAACTTGCGACAGGAACGACGCGCGGGACTCGTCCTCAAGCGACTGACCGATCTCCAACGCCTTAACGAAGTCCCCGGCATCCAGATAGCCGTACGCCAGAGGTCTGAAACCCATTCCCTTCTGAGCCTTCTCCGCGACGTTGGCCGCCTGAGACGCCGCGGCGAAGGCGCGGTTCGATGCGTCTGTGCGGCCAGCCTGCGCGGCTTCGACGGCGATCGCGATGAGAGCCGCTACGCGGTCCCTCGGAACCCGCGTGCTATTTGCCAAGGTCAGGGCCTCGGCGTCACGCCCGATCCTGGCCAATTCTTTCGCGATCGAACCCCGATTGCCATCGAGCGGGAGGGACTTCGCATCGGGTCCGGCTTCGTGTGACGGATCGGTCGCGATGGAGATCGCCCGTCGCATTCCCTCTTCATCGCCTGCCTGAGCAAAGAAGGGAACGAGGGACGCGTAGACGTTCACGGTACGGTCATTGACGTACGGATAGCCGTTCGTGGTCGGTGGCTTGAGCGCTTTCGCTTCTTCGAGTGTCGACGAAAGGCCAGCGAGATCGCGCAGCGCAAGTTGAGCGGCGGCCATCTCGCGCCACGGCTTTGGTGCTCCGGGCCCGATCTGCTTCCATTCGGCCGACGCCTTTTCCAGCCAGAACGCCGGGTCACTCAGTTGATCAGTGGGAGCGGACGTCGACGTCGTCGCAGGGCGCGACGAGGGCGCGGCAGCGGAGCAGACGAGCAACATCACGAGCAGCGGGGCGCATTGATTGAGCGGGAACATGACGACAACGATAGTGCGCGCGACGCTCGCTTTCGAGATCGACTTAGGAAATCTCCCCCGCCCCGATTTCGTAACCCCCGCCTTGCTCGATCGTCGTGCCGAAGTAATCCAAATCCCCCGGATCGATCCCATACCGCGCTTCCAGATCCAAACCCGCATCGCGCAGCGGCGAGTCGATGAGCAGCTTGTACTCGACGAGCGTGTCGAGCTGGTCGGCGTTGCCGATCGTGCCGCCGTTGCCGGGGTCGGTGAGGCGGGGGTCGAGGAACAGGGCGGCGCGGTCGAGGGCGCCATCGTTGTCGAGGTCGACGCGCTCCTGCGACAACTCGGCGTCGAGCCAACTGTCGACGCTGGAATGGGTCGTCCCGGCCCAGCGGATGGCGACGGCGCCGCCGCCGGACCAGTAGGCGTTGCGCTGGAAGAGCGCGCCGACGCCGGTTGGTGCGTTGATGAGCCGCGCGCCGCCGGTCGTGTGGAGGATGTTGTTGCGCACGGCGACGGTCTGCGGGCCGGTGTTGGTGAAGTTGATGACTGCGCCGTTGGTGCCGAAGGAGCCGGAGGGGAAGTAGATCGTGTTGTTGTAGACGTCGAGGTCGCCCACGCGCCCGCCGATGACGATGCCGCCGTAGCCGCCGGAGCGGCCGTCGCGCTCGCTGATGTTGTAGCGAACGGCGTTGTTCGCGTGGGCGTTGTTTTGTTGTGCGGTGTAGATGAGGAAGCCGGCGCCCTCGTTGTCGTGGGCGTAGTTGTACTGCATGACGGAATTGGAGGTGTTCTGATCGAGGTCGAACCCGCCGCCGTCGCCGCCGGAGCCGCGCTTGTTCTCGTACGACTCGTTGTGCTGGATGACGATGTGGTCGGAGTCGTACGCCCAGATGCCGATGGGGCCGGTCGCCGCGGTGTTGTTGGCGCCGTTGTGGTGGGCGACGGAGCGTTCGACGAGGCCGTTGCGGACGCTGCCCAGGGCGATGCCGTCGCCCGTCGGCTTGCTGGCGCCGGCGACGCCGGCGTTCTCGTACGCGTGCACGCGCGCCACGCGGACGTTCTCGTTCACGTACGTCGGGGCGGTGGCGTTGAACGCGGGGCCGTAGATGGTGATGCCGTCGCGGTTGCGGCGGAAGACCGAGTCGGTGATCTCGACGTCGCGGTACCCGCTTTCACCGTTGAACCCGCCGAGGCTCAGGCCGTTCTCCCCGAAGTCGCTGACGGTGACGTCGTCGATGCGCACGTGCGACAGTTTCACGTCGCCGCTCAGGTCGTTGTAGAAGGTGATGCCGTTCTCGTCGTTGCCGGCGCCGGCCTGGACGTTGAGGTCGCGCAGCGTGATCCCGCCCGCTTGATACACGGAGATCCCCACCTCCGCGCCGGCGTCGATCGTCGCCCGGCCGGCGCCGTAGGAGCCGACGGTGACCGGCGCGATGAGGTTGCCGGCAGCATCGGCGCCGGAGTCGGCGGCGTTGAAGCGAAGGCCTCCCGCGAACGTCTGCCCGCCCTGGAACAGGATCGTGTCGCCGGGGATGAACTCCATCGTGTTGAGCTTCGCGATGGAGCTCCACGCCGCGGCGGGCCCGGTGCCCGCGTTGAAATCCGCGCCGCTGGGGCTGAGGTAATAGGTGCCGGGCTGGCGCGTCACGTCGTCGTCGTCCTCGGTGGCGAGGATGGATCGCGAGGTCAAACCGCTCGACGAAAGCGTGAACCAGTTCTGCCCGTCGGCCGTGTCGGGATCGGCGGCGGCGGAGACGGTGATCGTCTGCGCGACGTCCCAGTTCGCCGGCGTGAAGGTCAGCGTCGTCTGATCGGTCCCCAGATCCGGCTCCCAGCCCGCTCCGTTGCCCGCGATCGAAACGATCACGTCCGACAGCGGCTGGGCCGCAAGCTGGACGGTGAACGCGTTCTGGCCGGCCTCGTTGATCGTCAACGCGGTGTGTGAAAGTACCAGCCCCTGCGTGTCGTCGTCGACTTCGGTCGCGGTGACGGTTTGCGACGTGACGCCATCGGATGCGACCGTGAAGACGGCCTGCCCGTTGGCGGCGTCCGCGTCGGCGCCGGCGGCGAGGGTGACCGTCTGCGCCGCGTCCCAGTTGTCGGCCGTGAACGTGAGGGTTGCCAGGTCGGCGCTGAAGTCCGCGTCGCCGCCGGCGTTCTTCGAAATCGTCACGATGACGTCCGATGCCGGCGCCGTCGCCAGCTTCACCGTGAACGTGCTCTGGCCCGCTTCGTTGACCGTGAGCGCGCCCGGCGCGACCACCAGGTTTTGCGGGGGCGGCGGGGGCGGGGGGGTGTCGTTGTCGGCTTCGGTGGCGACGACGCTCTTTGACGTCACGCCGGTCGACGCAATCGTGAACGTCGCCTGGCCGTTGGCGAAGTCCGCGTCGTCCAGTGCCGCGACGGTCACCGTCTGCGCGACGTCCCAGTTGGCGGCCGTGAACGTGAGCGTCGCGAGGTCGGCGACAAGGTCGTCATCGCCTCCCGTGTTCTTCGAGATCGTCACCGTCACGTCCGACGTCGGCGCCGTCGCAAGCTTCACGGTGAACGGCGCCTGCGACCCCTCGTTCACGCTCACCGCGCCGGCCGAGACGACGAGATTCTGCGGCGGCGGGGGCGGCGGGGGCGCCTGCGCGGTGATCGACAGGATGGGCGCGTTCAACGTCTCGTCGCTGGCGAAGATCGCCTGGCTGTCGGTGCTTGCCGACGCCTTGAGCACGAGCGTCAGGATCTTTCGCCCGGCCGCGAGCTCGGCTTTGGCGAAGCTCGTCAGGTCGATCTCGTACCACTTCGCCGACGTCCCAGTGACGCTCAGGCTGCCGCGCACGGTCGAGCCGCTGGCGGGCTTGTTGCTCCACTTGAGCGAGGACTCGGACCAGCTCGTGTTGCTCGCGCTGTAGATGCTGACGGGAACGGAACCGTTCTGCGTGTCGCTGAGCCGGCCGTAGAGGCGGAGCTTGGCGGAGCCGATCGTCGTGGCGTTGCCCAGGTCGAACTTGAGGTACGCCTCGCGCGTGTTGCCGCTCGTGGAGCTCTTCTTCACGATCACGTCGGTCGCCGAGCCGAAGTTCAGGCCGGCGTGGGAACCGTTGCGGACATAAGCGGCGGCGGTGGCGGCGCCGGGCGTGCCCGATGGTGTCGAGCCGACGTTGTGCGTGAGGCGCATCCAATCGACGCCCGCCGACGTCGCGTTGGAGGCGACGGAGTCGAACGCCAGCCGCATGACATGCTGGCCCGCGGTGAGGGTCAGGGTTTTCGTCACGCTCTTGAACGTGCTGAAGTCGTTCGTGTCGGGGACGGTGACGGCGCCCGTGACGTTCACGCCGTCGATTTCGACGTGAGCCTTCGCGTTCGGGTCCTTCTGCGAGAGACGCAGCTCGAGCGTGTAGGTGCCGGCCTGTTGTACGTTAAGCGTGTACTCGACCCACTCGCCGGCGTGCGCGTCGCCGAGGCGGTACTGGTTGGTCGTGTTGTTGATCAGCTTGAGGTCGACGCCGGCGTCGGCGCCGCTGCGGTAGGCGCCGCCGGTGTTGGTGGGGGTGGTGTCGTGGTAGGCGACGGTTTCGCCGCCCAGGTCGTAGTCTTCCGCCTGGATGGTGACGGGGGTCGTGCCGACGACGAACGGCGCGCCCAGGTACGGCGCCTGCGCGGCCAGCAGCTTGCGAGCTTCCAGGGCTTCGACGACGGCGACACCAAGACGGCGACGGCAACGACGATCCAACGACATGTTCCCCTCCGTGGGCGAAGCGCAGCGAAGACCGCCTCAGGCGGATTCGCTGGGCAACCCAGCGCGCACACGAGATCTTAGCAATTCAATGCAACGACGGTACGAACACCCACAGCCTCTGGGAGTTGAGGCGACGGACCTTACCTGCGCGTCGCGGTGTGTCAACGGTTGTCGCGCGTTCCTTGAGCAGTTTGCCCGCCCCACCTACAATCCACGCCCCATACGCGCTCGTCCACAAGGCTGAGCCCGCTTCACCGCAAGGAAAAACACGCTTGAGCGACAAAACCGAACACCCGCCCGTGCCCGAAGCCTTCGCCGCATTGGGCGTGCGGCCGTCCATCCTCCGTGGGTTGGCCGAGGCGAAATTCGAAACGCCCTCCGAGATCCAGACGCTGCTCATCCCCAAAGCGCTGGCCGGCGGAGACTTTTTGGGCCAGGCGCGCACCGGCACGGGCAAGACGGCGGCGTTCTCCATCCCCGTCCTCCAGCGCGCCGAGAAGGGTTTGGCGACGCAGGCGATCATCCTCGTCCCCACGCGCGAACTGGCCGTGCAGGTCGACGCCGAGATCAAGCGACTGGGCCAATTCACGCCGATCCGCTCCGTCCCCGTCTACGGCGGGCAGAAGATCATGGCGCAGATGAAGTTCCTCAAGCACGGCCCGGAGATCGTCGTCGGCACGCCGGGCCGGGTCATCGACCTGCTCGATCGGCGGATCATCGACTTCCGCAACGTCCGCTTCGTCGTGCTCGACGAAGTCGATCGCATGCTCGACATCGGGTTCCGCGACGACATCCGCAACATCCTGTCGCGCGTGAAGGGGATGAAGGGGAGAGTTCCCCCGTCCGCGCGGGACGGTGATTCCTTCGCAGCCCCCAACGCCGGTTCGGGGGAGGGTGCGCCATCGGGTGATGGGGATCAGACCCACGGACTCGCGTCCGTGGCCACGAAGGAATCGTCGAAGGAATCGTCGTCGTCCGATGAACCGCGCGAACAAACGGGTCACCAGACGATCTTCGTCTCCGCGACGATCTCCGATGAGATCGAAAAACTCGCGCGGCGCTACATGCGCGAGCCCGTCGAGAAGCTGATCGCCCCCGGCGCCGACGACAAGCCGACGGTGGAGAAGGTCGAGCAGTTCTATCTGTCGGTCCCCCCGTGGGACAAGTATCGGCTGCTGCGGGCGCTGCTGCTGGAGGAGAACCCGGACCTGGCGATCGTGTTCACGCGCACCAAGCGCGGCGCCGAGAAGATCGCCCAGCGATTGCACGCCGACGGCATCGAGTGCCGGGAAATCCACGGCAACCTGGCGCAGAACCAGCGCGACCGCGTGATGCAAGGGTTCCGCAAAGGCAAGTTCGACGTGCTGATCGCCACGGATCTGGCGTCGCGCGGCATCGACGTGGCCGACATCAGCCACATCATCAACTACGACATCCCCGAAGACCCGGAGGTCTACGTCCACCGCGTCGGGCGCACCGCCCGCATGGGCGCGCTGGGGAAGGCGTTCACGTTCGTGATGCCCGACCAAGGCGACGAGCTGACGAAGATCGAGAACCTGATCAACATGCAGATTCAGCAGGCGGTGGTGGAGGGGTTCGAGGCCAGGCCGACGCCCGCCGACTGGACCGAGGGCAAGCCCGGCGCGGGCCCGGTCGTCGCATCGAAGCCGATCGTCAATCGGTTCGAGCGCCCCTACGGCGCGACGACGGCACCGAGCGCGCCGACGAACGGCCCCGCCCCGGTCACGCTTACGGCTCCCCCCCGCACGATTGGGAGCAAGATCCCCATCAACCGGCGTCACAAGCGACGGCGTTAGCGAAGGTTCTTGATCGCGTAGCGCAACGCGCTATCATTGTGGGGAATGATTCGGAGCTTTGCCGACGTCCACGCCGAACAGATCTTTGCTCGGCAAGGCTCGCGGCGATTCTCCGTTGCGGTCCAGAAGGCGGCATTACGAAAACTGCTCATGCTTGATGCCGCGGAGTTTGTCGCTGACCTCCGCGTGCCGCCGGCGAACCGCCTCGAGAAGCTTTCAGGCGATCGCGCGGGACAGTACAGCATCCGAATCAATGACCAGTGGCGGATTTGCTTCCAGTGGAAGGGTGGCGACGCGTTCGAGGTCGAGATCGTTGATTGCCACTGAGCGGATAGCAGGAGATATCTGTGGCGACCAAGAAACTTGCGCCGATTCATCCCGGTGAGATCCTCCTCGAGGAATTCTTGCGCCCGCTCGGGATTTCGCAGTATCGCCTCGCGAAGGATCTGGGCGTTGCTCCGCGCCGTGTGAACCAGATCGTGCAGTCGAGGCGCGCCGTGACCGCCGACACGAGCTTGAGGCTCGCGCGGCATTTCGGGACGTCCGAGCGATTCTGGCTGAATTTGCAGGCGAAATACGATCTTGAAATCGAGAAAGACCGCATCGGCGACCGACTCGAACGCGAGGTCGTCGTGCGAGCCAAGGCGGGATAATCTGACGATGAGCGTGTTGTCTCGGTAGGAGTCTGTCATGTCCGTGAATGTCGCCATCGTCGGCGCCAGCGGCGCCGTGGGTCAGGAGTTCCTCACCGTGCTGGCGGAGCGGAACTTCCCGATCAGGAATCTCAAGCTCCTCGCCAGCGCGCGCAGCGCCGGCAAGACCGTCGACTACCGCGGGCAGACGTACACGATCGAGGAACTGACGCACGACAGCTTCAAGGACGTCCAGATCGCCTTCTTCTCTGCCGGTGGAAGCATCTCAAAGGAGTTCGCCCCCAGCGCGGTCAAGGCCGGCGCGGTCTGCATCGACAACACCTCCGCCTTCCGCATGAAGGACGGCGTGCCGCTCGTCGTGCCGGAAGTGAACCCCGAGCAAATCCACAAGCACAACGGGCTGATCGCCAACCCGAACTGCTCGACGATCATCATGAACGTGCCGGTTTGGCCGCTGCACAAGGCAAACAGGGTGAAGCGCATCATCGTCAGCACCTACCAGGCCGTGAGCGGCGCGGGCGCGGCGGGTTTGTACGACCTCGAGCAACAGATGAAGGCCTACGCGAGCGGCGCGCCGATCGAGAAGAAGCTCTTCCCGCACCAGATCGTCAACAACCTCTTCTGCCACAACACGAAGATCGGCGACGAGGGGTACAACGAGGAAGAGATGAAGATGGTGAAGGAGACGCGCAAGATCTTCGGCGATCCGAAAATCATGGTCACCGCCACCTGCGTGCGCGTCCCGATCCCCCGCGCGCACAGCGAATCGATCAACCTCGAGTTCGAGCGCCCGATCACCCCCGACCAGGTCCGCCAGATCCTGCGCAAGGCCCCGGGCATCACGATCGTCGACGACCGCGAGAAGAACCACTTCCCCATGCCGCTCGAAGCCAGCGGGCAGGACAACGTTTTGGTGGGAAGAATCCGCCAGGACATCAGCCGCGACGACGGCCGCGGGATCGAGCTGTTCGTCGCCGGCGATCAGATCCGCAAGGGCGCGGCGACCAACGCGGTGCAGATCGGGGAGAAGCTGGTATGAGTTCTCACTTCGCGACTTGGAAGAGCCCTTCATCGGATTGCCATAGCGACGTCATGGGGTCCTCGCTGCTTCGCGCGTGACGCCCAGCGGCCGGGGCGCGGCGCCCACGCGGCGACGGAAGTTGTCGCCGTAGATCTGCACGAGCACGTCGCGCGGCAGCGCCAGCCCGCGCAGCGGGGGGCGGTCGTCGGGCGCCATGGCGGGGTCGTCGGGGACCGGGAAGGCGTCATCGGTTTCGAGGAACCGGCGGATCATCATGCCGCGGTCGCGCGACCAGCCGCAGGGGAGGCCGAAGTCACTGCCGAAGATGATCCGGTCGGCGAAGCGGATGAAGAAGTCGCGGGCGGCGTCGCGCTGCGCGCTGAGGTTGTGGTACAGCTCCACGCCCGGGGCGAGGTCGAGCGCGTAGGCCGGATACGTCTCCAGCAGGCGCGCCGCGTCATCGAGCCGGTCCGACAGGAAGAAGAAGTGCGGCAGGATGAGATTCAGCGCCGGATGGCGCGCGAAGACGCGCGCGATCTCCGCGTCGATCTGTGCCTTGCTCGGGTGCGTCGTGTCGTACCACCAGCCGCGCTGCTGCGCCCACTTCGGCACGGTGTGCTTACTCCAGAACTCCGGCGGGTCGCCGACGTGCCAGAGCACGGGAAAACGCGTCTCCTCCGCCAGCGAAAGCATCGGCTGGAGCAGCGGCGAGTCGAGCGGGAAGCGGATCGCCTTCCGCCGATCGGGCTTGCCGATCAGCAGCTTCAACCCGTCGCACCCCGCGGCCATGAGGTCGAGCAGTTGCTGGGCGAAGGGGACGTCGGGTTGGGCGCGCCCGTCCTCGACGATCGAGTGAAAGTCGAGCGCGCCGAAGACGAATGCGTCATTGGGGTACCGCCGCTTGAGCAGAAGCGCGTTGTCCCACTGGGCGGCGCCTTCGCCCTCCATCCGGTCGGTGACGAGCGCGCAGAACTGCCGCGCGCCGGTGTAGCGGATGTCGGCCACGAGCCGCTCCAGGTGCGCGCGGCGATAGCAGTGCACGTGCCCGTCGAGGATGTCGATGTCGTCGTGCATCACGCGCGCACCGCACCTTCCAGCGTGGCGATGATCCGATCGATGTCGTAGGGATGCCGCTCGCCGATCGCGGCGACGTTCTCTTTGACCTGCCGGCGCGTCTTCATGCCGACGGTCACGGTGGAGCAACCGGGATGATCGAGCTGAAACCGCAGCGCCATCCCGAGCAGCGACCAGCCCTCCGTGGCCGCCTGCGATTTCAGTTCCGCCACGCCCGCGAGCGTGCGATCGACCTGCTCCGCGGGGATGCGGCTGCGGACGTCGCGCGCGTCGAAGCGACGGCCCGGCTCATACTTCCCGCTGAGCAGCCCCTTCTCCAGCGCCCCGCGCGTGATCACGCCGACGCCGAGGTTGTGCGCGCGGACCATGACGTCGCCGGCGCCGGCGCGCTTCAACGGGCTGTGCTCGATCATCATCGCGTCGCCGAAGCGCCGATCGAGCTGCTCCATCCCCTGGTGCGGGAACTGCACGCTGACGCCGTAGTGGCGGATCTTGCCGGCTCGCTTGAGGTCGTTCAGGGTGTCGCGGATGTCGTCGGTGAGCGGGTGGCCGTCCGTCACCATGTGGAGCAGGTAGATGTCGAGGCGGTCCGTTTGCAGGCGATCGAGCGACCCTTCACACGCTTCGGTGAGATGCCGCCGCGAGAAGTCGAGCCTGAACCCCTCGGGGTTGTCGACCATTCCCGCCTTGGAGCTGATGAGCACCTTGTCGCGCATGCCTTTGAACGCGCGCCCGAGCAGCCGCTCGCTATGCCCGCGGCCGTAGGCGTCGGCGGTGTCGAAGAGGTTCACCCCCGCGTCGTGCGCGGCCCGCAGGGCGTCGATCGAGTCATCGTCGTTCACGCCGACCCAGCCGATCTGCTTCCCGCCCATTTCCGCAGGTCCACCGATCGACCACGCGCCGAACGTGAGCGGCGAGACCATCAGCCCCGTCCGCCCGAACGGGCGCTTCGTGAGGGTGTGCGATTGTTCAATCATTTGAGGTCGGAAATGTGAACGCCGCGGATCACGCGCGAGCGGTGGCCGGTGTAGGTCTTGCAGAAGTCATCGTCGCTGAGCGCGGGATCGCGACGCAGGTGCGCGTCGAACCATGCCGCCACGTACTCGATCGCGCCGGGCACGCCGCGATCGGCCCACATCGTCAGCCCCCACATCGGCATCGTGCCGGCCCAGTCGGTGTTGAAGGTGAGCGGGTCGCGGTCGTAGTAGTTGCGGATGATCGACGCGACGCCGGCGGGGACCTCCTGAGGGAGGGCGCGGCGGATTTGGTCGATGGTAACGTCCTGGTAGCGCGGCATCACACGGTCCTCTGGGAAGCGATGCGGTGTACCTGTTTCAAGTGGCGAATGTTGATCCGCCGGGGGTCAGTGGAATGGTCGCGCTCCGAGGGCGCTGCGGTGAGCGCCGCCAGCATCGCGGCGCCGCGCGCGGCGTGGAAGTCGCTGTCGCCGCAGGCAAGCGTGCAACCCGGACGCGCCGCGCTCGTGAGCCGGTGCTCGACGCGGTGGCGGATGAGCGGCAGCAGGTGTGCGAGGCGCATGCCGATCCCGCCGGCGAGGACGACGTGGTTCGGGCGGTACAGCGCGTGGGCGATGCGCAGCGTCTGCACGAGCGCGGCGATCGCGGGCTCATCGCCGGTGAACCGCGCGAGCGCGGCCGAGACGTCCCCCCCGTAGTCTCGGTCCAGCGC
>JBAUGM010000768.1:0-15831 GCA_049679725.1 Tepidisphaeraceae bacterium | reverse complement strand
GTTCTGCTCTTCCTTGTCCACCGGCCCGCGCCGGCGCTGGACGTACCCGCCGCCGCCGAAGCTGGCGTTGCGCAGCGTCGTCTGCATCGAGACGAGGAGGTTCTCGGCCTTGGTGATGAAGTTCGCGAGCCGGCTCAGTTGGCGCTCGAGCGGGTCGCTCGCCGGTCGCGCGGCAAGTTGCTGCGGCGGCGGGGGCGGGGCCGCCTGCTGCATCTGCCCGATCCTGCTCGTCAGGTTCTCGTTGTTCTGGAAGAGCTTCTCGATCGCATCGGCAACGCGGTCACGGGTTTCGGTTCCCGTGTCGGCATTCTGCATGCTCGCGGTGATCGCCTGGTCGACGACCTGCGCCACGCGCTTGCGGATTTTCTCGCGGTCGATGACCCAGACGCTCTTGCCCTTGAACTTGTCGGCCAGCGCGTCGAAGGAAACCTGCGTGCTGCTGGTATCGACCGCCGAGTCGATCGCGCTGCTGAACTGGTCCTGGCCTTCGGGTTGATTGCTGAGGTTGAGCGGCTTGGGCTCCTCGCGGAGCGATTCGGTGACGATGCCGTTCTCGGAGAGCAGGTTCAGGGCCTGCTCGTGCCATTCGGCTTCGACGTGACCCTCGACGGGCTTGCCGGTCTCTCGAACTAGGCCGCGGAAGCGATAGCGCACGTTGCTGATCCCGGGTTGAAACGTCAGGGCGTCGGGCGACTCTCGCGACCCGTCGCGAGACGGTCGAAGAGGCGGGCGACTCGCGCGACGAGCATCTCGCCATCAATGACGTCGGTCATTCTACGGGCATTTCCGCGTGGGCGGAACCATTTCCGTTGTTTCCACCTTAATTTCGGATTATCGGACCGGTCGGCCTTAATGATTATCAGGGCGACGCCCATCGGCGCATGAGCTTTGTCGCGGACGCGCAGATGACCGGCGCGGCGGACCGCGCCTACTATCCCCGCATTGACGCTCCTCGCCGCCGCGGTTGTCACGCCGGCGAGTCGCGTTTCACGCGTGTGCTTTTGGGGGATGGATGGACTTATGCGCGATCGTTGGCCCGGCCTCCTTGCGACCCCAGCGACGTCCCCGTGCTGGTGAACGACGATTTCGAAGAACACCCCGACGGGTCGGCCCGCGACTTCGACGACAACACGGCCCTGACGGATGGGACCGACGACGACCTGGTGAAAGTGACGCTGCACGCCGTGAACACGCAAGCGGAAGAAGGGAACATCACGCTGCAAGTCAGCGGCGGATCGGTCCGCATCTTCAAGCCGGACGGCACGGAACTGACCGAGCGGTCGGTGGACTTGTCGAACCCCACCGGCTACCTCGCCGGGCTGCTCAGCGGCGACCTGGACGTCTATGTCGAGGCGCTCGCGCCGGCGGAGGACGTCACCCTGGCCGTCACGTATTCGGTCATCTTCACCCCCATCTCCTGTCCCCACGTGGTGGAGGTGAGCAGGGATGAGGTGCATCTGAGCTTCGCTAAGCGGCCGGTCGCGGTGTTCTTGGACGCCGGCGGAAACGAGGTGACCGAATTAAAGGTCGCGAAGTGGCAGAACGCATTCGACGAGGGTGCCGCGGCACCAAAAGCCACTTTCGCAGACAATGACATCGACCGCTTCTTCGTACAGGTCACGGACCCCGGGCGAAGCGGTGATGGAATGATCACCGCCAAACTTTCGACCGATAGTGAGAACTCGTCGTACGACGACGACGCCACAGAGCTCGAGTTAATGGAGACGGGGCAGAATACCGGCGTGTTCAAGTCTAAGGCACTGCTACTCATGTCCGACGACGTCGATGACGATCACGCGATCGACGGTGTCGCAGATGACGCGAAAAATGATCGCAGTCACAAGGTTGCGCTCGGCGGTGACATTACGGTCGAGTACCTTCCGCAACCCGAACAGTCCGTGACGGCTTCGGCAAACGTGCCCGTCGTCAAGACCGTCGATCTGCACGTCAGCATTCTTCGCACGAAAGCCGAGGCGGACGGGGGCATGCCCGTAATTTCGCAACAGGATGTCATCCACGACATGGTGGTGGCGAAGGAGCGGTACGCTCAGATTGGCGTCCACCTGCGCTACACAACGCAGGTCGTTGATCCTCCAGCCGGAGTCGATCTGTTGGCGAACACGATTGGGGGCGGCGTTGGGCTCGTCGGCCGAGGTGCAGACGATACCATCATGTCGGAGGAGGAGAAGAGCCTTCTTGGAGCTCAGCATCTGCGGACAGTCTCACTCGACGACATCGAGGTGTACTATGTAAATCAATATAACACGTTGAATCCAGGTCAAGCCGTGTTGCGCGGCGAGCAGTTCCCCAACAGCGTGATCATCGGCGTCGACCATAAGAAGCCGTTCACCACTGCTCACGAGATCGGCCACGTGCTGTCGAACGACTTCCATTATGAAGGGCTGCACGCGTCGAACAACTTGATGCGGTTTGGCACGAGTGACCTCAACAAGGTCGAGGAGTCGAAGCGATTGCTGCAAACGCAGGAAGCGGCGATCCACACAAGTCCGCTGCTCACGTAGGAGCGCAATGCGATCATCAACCACCATAGCCGTCTCATTTGGCGTGCTCGTCGGCGCGATTGCCGTTGCCCAAGTCCCTGTCCAAGACAGCGTCGACGCGACTGTACGCAAACTCCTCAAGGACGACCACTGGACAACCACCGGCTCCCTCCGGGAACTTCTTCGCTTGGGTGACAAAGCGTTCCCGACATACGAACAGATACTCCGGGAGGCGGGCAGTTCGCGGCTCGACGTAGAACGCGTGTTCTACCTCATCAACAGAACTGATTCCGAAAACCGTCGCCATTTCGTGCCGCTTGCAATCAAGGGCGCCCTTGGCGAGCACCCGATACAAGCAAGCGAACTGCTGGGAGAAATCGGTGAGCCCGATGATGCTGCCGTACTCCTGGCATTGCTGTCGCACTCGCGTCTAGAAGCGCGTCTCGTTGCCGCAAGGGCGATAGCAAAGATTGGGACGGCAAAGGAGCGGGCATGGCTTCAAGCATGGCTTGAGGAGCAGCTTGCCCCTGTCGATCAAGACGTCAAGCGAGAGGTTCAGAATGCCATCAATATGATCACCACACGATTGGTACAAGAAAAGGGACGAGAAATGGGGTCAGTCACCGAGTCGCCACGGACAGAACGGTAGTCGTGCGGGAGTTGGCAATCTCGTTGTGCTCCGAGCTTCGAGAAGTTCATGACGTTTTCTCCGGTCACTCCAGTGGTCGATCGTCCTCCACATACTCTCGACTACGCACCGGTCACGCGGCAACCGTTCAAACTTCGCAGCCGGCACGTCGCGTATTTCACAGGCGCGTTGGCGGCTTGTTCCGTGCTGTTCGTCCCCGACACCGTGGGTAGTGGCGGTGGCTGACGCACGATTTCCCAACAGCGTGATCGTGAGCGCCGCCGACCGCAAGGTATTTACGCTGCCACACGAGGTCACGCACATTCTGACAACGGGCGACCATTACGAAGGCCCGAATTCGCAATCAAACCTGATGCGCGGCGGCGGAGACGGCACCAGTGACACGAACGGGGCAACTGAGTCGAAGCGGCTCCTCGAAACACAAGAGACCGACATGTATGAGAGCGACCTCCTCGCCTGAAGCGCGCAGGCAAGCGCAAGCGCGCGATGGGAGAAACCATGGTCTCGAGAACCTGTCGTTTACTGTCCATCTGGTTGACCGCCGCTGTTTGTTCCGCGAGGTTGACGTCAGCCGATACGACAAGTCCGGCAACGAACGTTGCGCAACCGACGACGGCAGAGGCGGCAGCGGGGTTGTCCCGCGAACGACTCGTGGGCCTTCTCGGAAGTGACGAATGGCCCGCGCACGGAGAGTTGCCGAAACTCATCGAGCTCGGCGCGACCGCGTTTCCAACCTACCGGCAGATGTTGGATGATCCGGCGACCAAACCCTTGATCGCCGCGCGGATCCTGTACACGATTCAACGCGTGCCTGGAGATCGTTCCGAATTCCTGCCGTACGCAATCCGCGGGTTGACGGCTCGACGGTATACGCTCGCCATCGGTTCGATCAATTTCATCGCCGAAGTCGGGGGCGCTGCCGATGCGCCTCTCCTGTTGGCCTCCGTCAATCATCCGCAATCGGAAGTCAGGTACGCCGCGGCGAACGCGCTGTCCAAAATTGGAACGTCCAAGGAGGCGGCGTGGCTAACCGTATGGCTCGAGCGCGACGGCGCGGGGGCCGGCCCGGACGTTCGTAAAGCCGTGTCAGACGCCATCGCCGAAACAAGACGCAAGGGCGGCTGATGGAGGAGTACCGATTCGGTGTCTGACACTTTTTCTCAGGCTGACACCTTTTCTCAGGCCTGATGAAGCGCACACAATGGTACACGAGATTTTTCATACGGCATCTGATGGATTCGAAGGACAAGACGGCGATGGCCATCCCTTTGAACCGGATAACTTCCCCAACATCCCGAATTTTCCGATTACCAACACGATCATGCGAGTCGGCGCGCCAGCATTAGAGGATTACTTCACGAACGAGGAAGTCGCTTGGCTGCGCGACGTGGAAACCTGGTAGAGTCAACGATGTGGCTGAATTATCAGAGAATCAGCGATCGCGCTGCTGCACGGTGGGTGGTGCTGACTGCGCGCGTCAGTATTTGTCTTGCGGGAGCATCCTTCTTACTGGTAGTAGCTGACTACGCCTATAGTCGCGGCCGATCTGTCAGCGACTACCTTGAGTGGCTTGAAACTCTAACGGCGTGGGGAGGCGCAATTCTTGGGGCCGTATCAATCTACATCGGTCGAAGGGCGTTTCCCGTGTGGGTCGAAGGGGCGATTGCCCTTCTGTTGTCCGCGCTCAGTCTGCTCTTGGAAGGTTCTATGTCGCGGATCATTGTGACCAGCGGGTGAGTCCTTATGTCATCGCCGATGTCGGATGCCCGTAGGCCCGCGACGCCTCAACCCGCCGCCAAGCGCCTGCGAAACATTCTCCTGTGAAACACCTGTTGCTCGATGTCGCAGCGGCAATCTCGTTCGCCATTCTGTTTCTACTCCTGCTTCTGATCGCGGGACGTTGGACGCGCTTCACGCCGTGAACACGCAGGCGGAAGAAGAGAATATCTCCCTGTCGCGGGCGCGCAGGTGACCGGCGGGGCGGACCGCGCCTACTATCCCCGCATTGACGAGATCGCCGCCGCGGCTGTCACGCCGGCGAGTCGCGTTCACGCGTGTGCTTTTGGGGGATGGATGGACTTATGCGCGATCGTTGGCCCGGCCTCCTCGCCGGGATGTTGGCGTCCGTCATGTTGATTGCCGCGGGCGGGTGCAAGAAGCCGCAAGCCGCCGCTGCTCCGCCCCCGCCGGCCGTTACCGTTGCCCGTCCGATCGAGCGCGAAGTGATCGAATGGGACGAGTACACGGGGCGGCTCGAACCGACCGAAATGGTCGAAGTTCGCGCCCGCGTCAGCGGGTTCATCGACAAGGCGGACTTCGAAGAAGGCGCGATGGTCAAGGCGGGGCAGTTGCTGTTCGTCATCGACTCGCGCCCGTTCGAGGCGGAACTCGCCCAGGCCAGGGCCGAAGTGCAGCGCGCCCAGGCGCAGCGTGATTACGCGGCCAACGATTTCAAGCGACTCGAAGGGCTTCGCCCGACCGGCGGTGCATCGGAGCTGGAAGTCGAAAACGCGCGGCAGAAGATGCTCGAGGCCGAGGCCTCCATCGCCGCCGCCAAGGCCCAGGAGCAGATCGCGGCGCTGGACGTCGAGTGGACGAAGGTGACCGCGCCGATCTCCGGCCGCATCAGCCGAAAGATCGTCACCCCCGGCAACCTGATCAACGGCGGGGGCGGGGCGTCGGCATCGGGGAACGCGACGCTGCTCACCACCATCGCGTCGCTCGACCCGATCTACGCATACATGGACGTCGACGAGCAGTCCGTCCTGAAATACCAGCGGCTGTCGCAGGAGAAGAAGCGCATCAGCGCGCGCGACATGCAGATCCCGATTTTCATGGGACTCTCCAGCGAGGAGGGATTCCCGCACGAGGGCGTCGTCGACTTCGTCGATAACCGCATCGACCCTGACACCGGCACGCTCCGCGGCCGCGGGGTGTTCGCCAACCCGTTCCCGCACTATCTCACGCCCGGCCTGTTCGCGCGGTTGCGCATCCCCGGCAGCGGGCGCTACGTGGCGCTGCTCATCCCGGACCTGGCGATCGGCACGGATCAGGACCAGCGGTTCCTGCTGGTCGTGAAGGATGACGGCACGGTTGAGCGGCGCGCGGTCAGGCTCGGCGCGCAGTTCGGCCGATTCCGCGCGATCGAGGAAGGTGTGACCGCCGACGACCGCGTGATCATCAACGGGCTGCAACGAGCGCGGCCCGGCGAGAAGGTGACCGCGCAGGAGGCGCCGCTCAATGCCGATGAGGTGCCGCTGACGGCGCCGGGCTCGGCTGCGACGCAGTCGCTGCCGACCACGCGCCGCCTGCCGGCGACCCGTTCCGTCCCGACCACCGCCCCAACGAACGCTCCAACCACCGATCCCGCGCGGATCGGGGCCGCCCTATGAAGCTAGGACACTTTTTCATCGACCGCCCCGTGTTCGCGGCGGTCCTCTCGATCGTGACGATCCTGGTCGGCGCGATCGCCATGTTCAACCTGCCGGTCGCGCAGTATCCGGAGATCGCGCCGCCGACGGTCGTGGTCAACGCGCGCTACCCGGGCGCCAACGCGCAGGTCGTCTCCGACAGCATCGCCACGCCGATCGAACAGCAGATCAACGGCGTCGAGAACATGCTGTACATGTCCAGCCAGTGCAACAACGACGGCAGCCTCCAGCTCACCGTCACGTTCGCCCTGGGCACGGACCTGGACATCGCCCAGGTGCAGGTGCAGAACCGCGTGGCGCTGGCCGAGCCGCAACTGCCCGAAGAGGTGCGCCGGCAGGGCGTGACGGTGCGCAAGAGCTCGCCGGACATCACGCTGGTCATCCAGTTGTTCTCGCCCGGCGAGAAGTTCGACCGGCTGTACCTGAGCAACTTCGCGACTCTGAACGTGCGCGACCAGATCGCGCGCGTGGCGGGCGTGGGCGACATCCGCGTCTTCGGGGCGCGCGACTACGCGATGCGGCTGTGGGTCGATCCGCAGAAGATGACGGCGCGCGGGATCACCGCCGGGGATGTCGTCGCCGCCGTGCGCGAGCAGAACGTTCAGGTCGCCGCCGGCGTGGTCGGCGCGCCGCCGCTCCCGCCGGGGGCGGCGGACTTCCAGTTCACCGTCAACGCCCAGGGCCAGCTCCAGACCGAGGAAGAGTTCGGCGACATCGTCGTCAAGCGCGGCGAGGGCGGGCGCGTCACGCGCGTGCGCGACGTCGCCACCGTCAAGCTCGACGCCGCCGACTACGCCACCGCGACGCTCTACAACAACCAGCCCGCCGTCGGCGTCGCCGTCTTCCAGCTCCCCGGCTCCAACGCGATCAACACCGCCAACGCCATCTACGCCAAGATGGGGGAGCTGAAAGCGACGTTCCCGCAGGGCATCGAGTATTCGATCCCGTACGACACCACCCTGTACGTCCGCGCCAGCATTCGCGACGTCATCAAGACGCTGCTCGAGGCCATCGCGCTGGTCGTCATCGTCGTCCTCGTCTTCCTCCAGAGCTGGCGGGCGTCGCTCGTGCCGCTGCTGGCGATCCCGGTCTCGCTCATCGGCACGTTCGCCTTCATGAAGGTGTTCGGCTTCTCGCTGAACAACCTGTCGCTGTTCGGCATCGTGCTGGCCATCGGCATCGTCGTCGACGACGCGATCGTCGTGGTCGAGAACGTCGAGCGCTGGATCGAGCAGGGCCTCAGCGCCCGCGACGCAACCTACCGCGCGATGACCGAGGTGACCCCCGCCGTCATCGCGATCGCGTTTGGCCTCTCGGCCGTGTTCATCCCCGTCGCGTTCATCAGCGGCATCACGGGGCAGTTCTACAAGCAGTTCGCGCTGACGATCTCGATCTCGACGCTCCTATCGGCGTTCAACTCGCTGACGCTCAGCCCCGCGCTGGCGGCGCTCCTGCTGCGCCCCAAGCACGGCAGGCAGGACTTGTTCACCCGGCTGATGAACCTCGTACTGGGATGGTTCTTCAAGCTCTTCAACCGCACGCTTGAACTCGGGACGAACGGGTACGTAGGCGTTGTCCGGCGCGCCGTGCGGGTTGCGGTCATCCCGCTGCTGGTCTACGTCGGCCTGGGCTTCCTCGGATACCTCGGCTTCAGGACGGTGCCGACGGGTTTCATCCCGTCGCAGGACCAGGGCTACCTGCTCGTCAACCTGCAGATGCCAGACGCCGCGTCCTTCGACCGCACGTACGAGACGATGGAGCGCCTCATGAAGATCGGGCTCGCCGCTCCCGGCGTGCAGGACGGCGTCGCCATCGTCGGCTTCTCATTCCTGACCGGCGGCAGCCAGTCCAACGCGGCCACGATGTTTCTCCCGCTCAAGCCGTTCGACGAACGCGCCGAGCACCCCGAGCAGTCGGCGACGGCGCTGATGGGCCGGCTGATGGGCGAGTTCTCGCAGGTTCAAGAAGGCATCGCGCTCGTCTTCCCGCCGCCGCCCGTGCGCGGCATCGGAACGGCGGGGGGGTTCAAGATGCTCGTGCAGGACCGCACGGGCAGCGGCGACTTCAAGGCGCTGGAGACGATCAACAACAACCTGATGGCCGCCGCGCGCGAGCGCCCGGAGTTCGCGGCGCTGTTCACCAGCTTCCGCGCCAGCGTTCCGCAACTCAAGGTCGAGGTCGACCGCATGCGCGTCAAGCAGCAGGGCATCGCGATGACCGACGTCTTCGACACGCTCGGCGTCTTCCTCGGCAGCCAGTACATCAACGACTTCACGTTCCTCGGCCGCGTCTTCCGCGTCATTGCCCAATCGGATGCGCGCTTCCGCGCCACCGCCGAGGACATCGGCCAGTTCCAGACGCGCAACAGCGCCGGGCAGATGGTGCCGCTCGGGTCCGTCCTTCAGGTGAAGGAGATCACCGCGCCCGACCGCATCCAGCGCTACAACCTCTACCCCGCCGCCGACCTCCAAGGCGCCGGCGTCCCCGGCGTGAGCAGCGGGCAGGCCATCTCGGTGATGGAAGGTCTCGCCGCCGAGCGGCTCCCGCCCGGCTACGCGTTTGAATGGACCGAGCTGTCGTTCCAGGAGAAGCTCGCCGGCAACACCGCGATGCTGATCTTCCCGCTCTGCGTGCTGTTCGTCTGGCTCACGCACTCGGCCGAGTACGAGAGCTTCGCGCTGTCTTCAGCCATCATCCTGATCGTCCCCATGTGCCTCGTCGCCGGCATCGGCGGGGTGTGGCTCGTGGGT
Source organism: Tepidisphaeraceae bacterium (assembly GCA_049679725.1). GTDB lineage: Bacteria > Planctomycetota > Phycisphaerae > Tepidisphaerales > Tepidisphaeraceae > DASYWJ01. The sequence goes on along the minus strand of JBAUGM010000768.1, from coordinate 6,500 downwards.
CAGGAGAACAACATCTTCACGCAGATCGGCTTCGTCGTGCTCGTCGGTTTGTCGGCGAAGAACGCGGTGCTGATCGTCGAGTTCGCCAAGCAGCAGGAGGAGCAGGGCAAGGGGTACGTCGAGGCCGCCGTCGAGGCCGCGCGCCTGCGCCTGCGTCCCATCCTGATGACGAGCTTCGCCTTCATCCTCGGCGTGCTGCCGATGGTGCGCGCCACCGGCGCCGGCGCCGAGATGCGCCACGCGCTGGGAACGGTCGTCTTCTGGGGCATGATCGGCGTGACGATCTTCGGGATCTTCCTGACGCCGGTGTTCTACGTGGTGATCCGCTGGCTCGGCACGAAGATGGGCATGCGCCCGCCGCACCACCTGCCCCCGCCGCCTGAGGCCGCCAAGGTCGGTGCGAATCATGGCACGGGCGCGCTCGAGCACGCTCATGAGCTCGTCCACAGATGATAGATGATCCCGTTTCGCTCGCCGCCGAAGGTTGACATCCCGTTAACACGCCCTAAGATTGAAGCAGATCGCGGGGTAGAGCAGCCTGGTAGCTCGTCGGGCTCATAACCCGGAGGTCGGAGGTTCGAATCCTCCCCCCGCTACTGACGCAGATGAAAGGACTTGCGGCAACGCGAGTCCTTTCTTTTTTTGCGCCGAACGGCCGTTTAGAGACGACCTTCATGCCCCACCTTCCCACACACGCGGCTCCTCCGACCTGTGCCGCGACGGCGTGATTGCCATTATCCGCGCGTCGCAAGCCGCGGACCTTCCGGCGGCGGTCCGCGCGTTGTCATGTGGCGGGGTGCGGGCGGCGCGCAATCCTTGAAGTCGGCCGGCGCAGCCGCGCTCGTTGCTGCCGTGTCTGGCGCGCGGTTGGCGAAGTAAGATGACCTGCGCTGGAGTAATCGTTCTGCCGTAGACTCGCGGTGCGCGGAGGCGAAAGTGGGTGAGCGGAGCAATGCGATCAAAGGGGACGGCCCGCGCGTTGCGATCCTGATCGATACTTCGACGGGCTGGGGGCGGCGAATTGCCACGGGTATCTGCAACTACGGGAAGAAGCACGGCCCCTGGCACCTGAGCATTCGCGAGCGCGGGCAGTCCGAGCGCCTCCGTGCCCCGCGCGGGTGGTCGGGCGACGGCGTGATCGCGCGCGTATCCGATCCGCTCATCGCCGCGCACGTCGCGCGGCTGGGCGTGCCGATCGTCAACATCTCCAGCATTCACCTGGCCGGCTGGACCTTCCCGACCGTGACGACGGACATGAACGCCGCGGCGACGCTAGCCGCCGAGTATTTCGCCGGGCGCGGGTTCCGGCAATTCGCCTACAGCGGGGCCGAGCAGTATTCATTCGTCCGCAACCACCGAGAGGCTTTCCAGCGCGCGCTGGCGGCGCGTGGGCTTGAGCTGGCGGTGGATCGGCGGCACGCCACGAGCAGGCCGCTCGACAGCAACCCCAAACTGCAGGCGGGACTGACCCGCTGGCTCCGCGAGCTGCCCAAGCCCGTTGCGATCTTCACCTGGTCGCTGCAGCGCGGGTTGGAAATCCTGGACGCCTGCCGCGCCGGCGGCCTGGTCGTGCCTCACGAGGTGGCGGTGCTCGCGGGCGACTATGACGAAGTGTTGTGCGAGGCGTCGTCGCCGTCGTTGTCGGGCATCGTCCCGCCCAGCGAGCAGATCGGCTACGAGGCGGCCGCGCTCATGGACTCGATCTTCGCGGGAACGGCGCCGCCGAAAGAACCCATCCTGTTCCCGCCCACCGGCATCGTCGACAACGCGTCAACCGACACGCTGGCGGTGAACGACCCGGACCTCGTCGAGGTCATGAAGTTCATCGAGCGGCGGGCGTTCGACCCCATTGGGGTCCCCGACATCCTCCGCGCCGTTCCCGTGGCCCGGCGGACGCTCGAGCGGAAGTTTCAGCAGGTGTTCGGGCGCAGCGCCGTTGACGAGATCCGGCACCGTCGCATCAACCGCGCGAAGCGGCTCCTAGCCGATACGGACATGCGCCTGAACGCGATCGCCGAGTCCTGCGGCTTCTGCTCGTACACCTACCTGAGCCACGTCTTCCGCAAATCGGTGGGCGTCTCCCCCAGCGCCTATCGCACGCGCGCCCGCGGGCGCTGACGCGCGCCACCCACCGAAGTTCCAAGAACCAAGATCGAAGAACCAGACAAACGCAAAGGACCAAAGGAAGAAAGGTCCAAACGGGGGCTCGTGGGCGCACGTCTGCGTTTGGACCTTTCTTCTTCGGTCCTTCGGTCTCGTTTGGATCTTGGTTCTTGGAACTTCGTCTCAGAACGGCTCCCCCGTGCGCGACGGGTCGCATATGATTTAGCCATGAGCACTGTCGAACTGCGCCGCAAGATCAAGAAGGAGATCGATCGGTTGCCCCCCAAGCGCCTGGCGTCGCTGGCCGAGTATGTTCAGTTTCTCAATCGCCCCCCGCTGACCGACCGCCTGGCCGCCGCCGAGAAGGCGATCGCCTCCGGCAAGGGCGTCAACTGGCGCAAGGTGCGGTCGGATGTTTGAGGTCATCCTGTCGCCCGAGACGCAGGCCTTCTTCGCCGGGGCTGACGCACCGCTGGCACGCAAGCTGGCGCGTTGCTTCGCGCAACTGGAGCACGACCCGCGGCGGCACAACAACGTCAAGCGGCTCTCGGGGGCGCTCGCCGGGCGGTTGCGTTACCGGGTTGGTGATTGGCGCGTGATCTACCGCATCGACGATCGGGCGCGGCAGGTGCACGTCCTGCTCATTGCGCATCGCAGCGAGGTTTACGAGTGACCTAATCTCCGACGGTTCCCGGCGCGCAGAGACCGTGGCCTGCGGTGAGCATCGTCGAGCCGTACTCGACCGTCTTGATCCCCGCAGGGCCTGCCCTGAGTCTGTCGAAGGGATCAACTCGGCGTAGGGCTGGCGGATGGAAAGAGCTCGCATGGTCATTTCCCATGCGCTATCGGCCAGATTTCCAAGCCGTTATGCTTTTCGGCGCGTTACAACCATAAGTAGAATGGGGCGGGCCAAATCTAAGGAAGGGGCTTTATGAAATTTCGCGCGACGGGTCGGGACCGTTCGTCGGGACAACCTATCGAGATGGTGTTCGAGGCGGCGGATGCTCAGGCGGCGTTTGCGTCGGCTCACTCACGCGGCATTGTCGTCGAGGCGATGAATCCAATGTCCGCAGGGCCGGCGGTTCCGCCTCCGAACTCCCAACTTCCGCCGCAGCAATATGCTCCTCCTCCTCAGGCCCCGGCCCCGAAGAAAAACGTACGAGCGTGGGCGGTGCTGCTCGTTCTCGCCGCTTTAATCGGCGCGGTAATCCAACCAACGATTGGATACCTCTTTTTTGGCCTGCTGATCCTGCTCATGGTGCTGTATGTGGTGCCGGGCATGCGGGGTATGTCGCGTGCCACGCTCGGCCTGTCGATCGGTCGTCCGTTTGCAACTTCAATGAAGATGATCTTTGTGGGGTTGCTTGCGGTGGTGATGCTCCTCGTCGCAGTTGGGTCGCAAGGGGCAAAAGTGGCGCGGCAGCAAGCCGAAGCGGAACGAGTGAAAGCCGAGGCCGAGAGGCAACGCCTGATCGCGGAGGATAATGCCAAGGTCGATTCCTTGATGGTCGCGGTGAAGAGCCAAATGGACGCGAGTGATGTCGCCGGTGCGTCTGCGAAGCTGGCCGACGTGTTCAAGGTCGAGCATGCGACGAACTTGGGGTCGGCACAGCGATTGAATGAATCGATTGCTCTGTCTCGCAATTCGGCTGCGGTGCGGACGAAGCTGGTCGAGCTAAATGATGAAGAGTTCAACGCGTTTGCAACCGACGGCAAGGTGCCCGACACGTTCAATCTCGGCTATCCCGTACTGAGCAATGCGGTGGTCGCGCTTGCCCGTCCGATGGTGGCGGAGGCAAAGATCGAGCGTGTGGCGCTGGCGAAGAATCGGGCCGAGGAGGTCGAACAGCGGCGGAAGGACGAACTGGCGAGAGCCGAGGCTGATCGGAAGCAACGTGAGCAGAAAGCCTCGGCGGAAGCGGCGGCCGCGGCTGCGGAGCGCGCCAAGTCGGAGAAGAAAATCGGCGAGACATTGCATATTGGCTACACGTCCTATTGTGTTTGGCGCGCCAATTGGTCGTCAAAACTGTCGGACAATGAGTTCCTGAACAAACGTGCGAATGCCAACTGGCTCATCGTCGAAATTACCGTGCGAAATAACGACAAGAAGGCGCGGACGGTTCCTCCCTTCAAACTCGTAGACGATCAAGGGCGTGAATATGAAACGTCCACCGACGGCATGTTTATTGAGAACGCCTTCAGCGTTCTTGAGGATCTCAATCCTGATGTTTCAAAGCAGGGATTGGTCGTGTTCGACGTTCCAAAGGGCCGCAAGTACCGAATGAAGCTTTCGGGCGGTTATTGGTCGAGCGACACCGGCTACATTGTTCTCGATCCCACTGAAAAGTGATCGGACGCGCCGCGGCGTGACGCATGGCGTCCGCCGTTTGGCAAAAATGCTCATATCTTTGACGCATTCTCGCCTCGACGGCTACGCGATCCAGCCATTAACCTACTGTCCTCCGCGCCACCCGTGCGTTGGCGGACGAATAAACGGGACAGGTCCAATTAGACTAAGAAAAGTAATTGGACACTGCTGCTTCCTGCTGCTGCTTGCGTGGCGCGCGGGCGCGGGGCGGTCACAAGCCCTCGATCAGTTTCACCGTCGCCGCGACATCGCCCGCGAAATGGGCGCGGCGGAGCGCGTCCTGCGCCGCGCCGGTGACTTGCCCGTCGAGCAGACGGAAGATCCTTTCCTTCAGCCAGTAGCCGTTCTCGTATTGCTCGCCGATGGACGATGCGATGGCCAGGTCGTCGAGTTGCGGGGTCGTCAGTCCTTTCTTCCACAGCGCGCGGTACAGCCGCAGCGCGTCCTGAAACGATTCGGCGGCGTGCTTCTTGTGCAGCTCGTGGAGGCCCTGCCAGCCGAGCGTGCCTGGGTCGATCAAGTCGTGCTCGTCCGGCTTGCCGGTGTCGGCGAGGTTGATCGTGAGGTCGATCGTTTGGTCGCCGTCGTAGTCGTAGGTGATGCGGTCGAAGAAGCCGTTGCCGTCGGTGTCGTGGTACTGGACGACCTCGCCGACCTTCGTCGCGCGCTGCGGTGAGGAGTTGCCGAGCACCGGCGAGCTGCCCCAGTACCTGGCGCCGTCGTCGACGATCCACGCGCCGCTCTCGGCGCCGTAGAGGTGGAGCTTGCCGTCCCAGCGGCCGACGTAGAGTTTTCCCTTGCCGCTGTTGTCCGCGTCCCACTCGCCGCGGTCGCCGAGCGTGTCGGACTGGACGTTGCCGGGCAGTCCGCCGCTGGTCTGGTCGCCGCCCTTCCAGCGTGCGGTGGAGTAGAGGTTCCTCGTAGGGTAGCAGAGTTCGACGCGCTCCCAGCGGTGATCGTCGTCGTCCTCGTCGAAGACGATCCAGGTGCTGGCCCAGTCGGTTCTGAACGTCTCCTCGAAACAGCGGTCGTGCGGGACGTACTCGAAGTGGTCGAGCCGCCGCCAGTCGTCGAAGCGGAAGAGTTTGGCGTCGAGCACCCACTGCGGCGCTTTCATCGCCGGGTGCTTGTGCTGGTGCTGGCGGTAGTCGATGCGCTGACCCTTGCTGCCGTCGCCTTCGGAGAAGAAGCGGTAGGACAGGTCGAAATCGACCTCGTTGCCCTTGCTGCTGTCGTTGTCGAGGTCGAACGCGACGTAGCTGTGGTGCGCGTAGCCGGTGTAGGTGAGCTGCGGCGCCGAGTCGGTTCCGCCGGTGCGCTGGGCGGTGTCGATCAGGCGGATGGCCATTTCGGTCAGCCCGTCGCCGTCGAAGTCGTAGAAGCAGAAGGGGTTTTCCCAGTTGCGCTGCGGGTTGGTGATCACGCCGGCGCGGTGCTGCTTGAGGAAGATCGAGTTGCCCATGTAGTCGGGCGAGAAGTTGGGCGGGGGGATCGTGTGCGTGGGCGAGGCCGTTGGCTTGACGCGCCAGTTGGCGGCGTTGAACTCGAAGGTGGTCCAGTCGATGTAGCCGTTCACCCCGTCGTGGTCGACATCGATAAACGCCATCAGCCAGGTGCCCGCGGGCATGACCAGGCCGAAGAGCTGCACGTCGGCGCGGCCGTCGCCGTCGTCGTCGGCCCACTTGATGCTCAGGTCGCCCTCGCCGTCGTAGAAGCCGTCGCCGTCGCGGTCGATCTGGACGACATCCGACGCGAGGTCGCCGCGGACGTCGGCGGGCCGCATGTCGTCGTTCTCGTCGATCCAGCGGGCGCGTTTGCCATTCCACCACAGCTCGAGGACGTCGGGGTCGCCGTCGGCGTCGAGGTCGACGCGCAGGATCTGGCCATCGGGCTTGTCCGACGTCAGCTTGCTCTTGCGCGGCGAATCGGGATCGGTTTCGGGCGGCGCGAACGGCCCGGCCGCGAGCGATGAGCCGACGAGCACGGCGATGACGACGACAAAGTACGTGACGCGATGACGTTGCATGGT
>JBAUGM010000767.1:0-18010 GCA_049679725.1 Tepidisphaeraceae bacterium | reverse complement strand
ACGTCGGCCCGGACCTCGCCGCCCTGCGCGACAAGGACGCCGACTACTTCGTCAAGAACATCCTCGATCCCAGCGCGATCGTCGAGCCGCGCTTCGTGAACTACACGGTCATCCTGAAGGACAAGCGCGTGACGGCCGGCATCATCAAGTCGGAGACGGCGACGAACCTCGTGCTCTCGGTCGGCGCGGGCGTGACCGAGACGATCAACCGCGGCGACGTGAAGGACATCCGCGCTTCGAAGATCTCGATGATGCCCGAAGGGCTGGAAGGCGCGATCACGCCGCAGCAGATGGCGGACCTCGTGGCGTACGTGAAGGACGGCGAGGCGCGCAAGCGCCTCCCCGGCAACGAGCCCGCGCTGGTCAAGCAGAGCGACGACGGCACGTTCGTCCTCCCCGCGGAGAAGGCGGAGATCTTCGGCGGGCAGATCATGCTCGAGAGCGAGTTCCGCAACATCGGCTTCTGGAGCGGGCAGAACGATCGCGTCGCGTGGGCCGTCACGGTGACCAAGCCGGGCGAGTTCGACCTGTACCTCGACTACGCGTGCGCCGAATCGTCGTCCGGCAATAAATACGTCATCGGCGTCGGTTCCGATGCGATCAACGGAAGCGTGAAGGGGACCGGCGTCGACTGGAGCAACTACCGGCAGGCGAAGGTCGGCACGGTGCGCCTCGCGGCCGGGCAGCACCGCATCACCGTTCGTCCCGCGGGGAGCGTGAACAACGCGCTGCTCGACCTGCGCACGATCGCCCTCGCCCCGGCCGGCACCGCGCCGAAGTGGCCCGCGACGACGCGGACCGCGCAGCAAGCCCCCACGGATCAGGTGATGCGCGATGCGCCGTCGGTCGCGCGCTTCATCATCGACAAGGCGAACTCCAACGCCGCGCGGGAGGCCGCCGTCAATGCCAACCCGCAGTTCGCGCCCGAGCTGATCGCGGAGATGACGCGCGACCTCGAGCCCGGCCCCGCGGAGTACGAGCGCATCCCGTGGATCTGGCGCGTCGCGATCGGTTGCGGCAAGCGCAACGACGCCGCAAAGCTCAAGCGCATGCTCGACGCGTCGCTCCCGCAGGCGGACCAACCGCTGCGCGATTGGCAGGCCGTCGTCGTCGGCGGGGGGATCATCAACGGCCTCACCCAGGCGGGGGCGTGGCCGGCGGAGCGCATCATCGAGATCATCGGCGACGATCAGCCGCTTCGCGCCCGTTACGCGCGGGCGCTCGACCTTGCTTCCGCCATGACCGACGACGAGAAGGTCCCCAAGGGCACGCGCTACGATGCGCTGCGCATGCTCGGCGTCGAGCCCTTCGACAAGCGGGGCGAGCAACTCACCCGCTACCTCGCCAAGGACGTGCACGGCGAGCTGCAGATGGGCGCCGTCAGCGGCCTGGGCGACGTGCACGACGCAGGCGCGACGCAGGCGCTGATCGCCGCCTTGCCCGGCCTGACCGAAGGCAACCGCAAGCTGGCACTGGCAGCCCTGACGCGCGACGAGTCGCGCATCGCGGCGCTGCGCGAAGCGATCGCGGCGAAGAAGCTGGACCCGTCGCTGCTCGACGCGGACGGCAAGCGCTTTCGATGAACGAGGCGAGCTTCGGTCGCTTGGAGAGCGACGTCATCGTGCCGGAACCTTTGCACCGGCGACGGCGGCGCCTCGCAGGAACTTGAGGGCGGCGTCGGAGTTCTCCAAGTCGCGCAGCGTGGTCTTGATGACGACGTCCGGGCGGACGCCGCGGCCTTCGAGGAGGGTGCCGTCGGGGAGTTGGTCTTCCCAACTGGAGAGGTAGACGGTGACACCGTTGCCCAGTTGGTGGGGCATGGGTCGGCCGGACGAACCTCTCGCCGCCGCCGACGATCGAGCGCCCGCCGGGGTTCATCGGCTGATCGAACTCGATGCGGATCTGCTTGATGTCGGGGGCGACGTCGACCTCGCCGTTGTCCGGCGAGGTGATGACCACCTTCGGGGCGGCCGCACTCGCGAGGCCGGCGAGCAACAGGTTGAGTGCGAGGACGACGATCGGAATGCAACGCGTCATGATCGAACCTCCCGCGCGGGACTCCTGGCACGATCTATACCGACGCTCGCCGGCGCAACGGGACACGGGCATCCGGTTTTCTTTGCCAGCGACGGAGAAAGGGTTCGGCGGGAGCCGAAGGAAATAGCGGTCAACAGCCCGGCCTCGCGCGTCTCGATTACGACGGCTCCTCTTTTCGCGGCAGGCGCTCCGCCAGGTCCGCCAGTCGCGACTCGATGCGCAGCAGGTGTTCGCGCGTCTCCAGGTTCGCCGCGGCGATGCGGTTCCCGGTGCCCCAGGCGAAGGCGATGATCAATGCGACGATGCTCCATAGCATGGCGAACGATGAAGCCGGATCGTCCGGCGAGTCCAGCCCCGCCAGCATCGGCACGGCCACGATCGCGGCCAGCGCGAGTCCGCCCACCCACTCCACGACCTGGTACGACGTCTTGCGCGCGAACCCGCCGTGGCGCAGGATCAGCACGAGCCAGCCTGCGAATCCGAGCGCGGCGACGATGAACGTCGGCTGGATGACGCGCACCTGCGGGTCGGCCCCGTGCACCAGCAGCGCGCGGACGCACAGCCCGATGAACGCGATCGCCGCGACGATCCCGCCCCAGGTGAGCAGCCGCGTGCCCGGCGTGAGCGTGTGGTTCAGCAGCGCGTCAAGCTCGCGGCGGTACTCCTCACGCAGGGCCGGCGTCGTCTGCTGCGCGCCGAGCAGCCGGTCGCGAAATTCTGCGGGCGGGTTCTGCTGTTGCATGGTCGTCTCCGAGCAAAGCGAAAAAGGGGGACTGTCCCCCTTTTTCGACAGTCAAACGCCCCGAAAAAGGGGACAGTCCCCTTTCTTTTGATGATCTTCTTCCTTCGAAAGAATCCTGCGAAGCGCCTGCTTGCCGTAGTGCAGTCGGGACTTGACCGTCCCGACGGGGACGCTCAGCAGCTGCGCGATCTCCTCCAGCGAGAGGTCCCGGAGGAAGTAGAGCGTCAGCGCCTCGCGCTGCGGCATCGGCAGCCAGTCGAGCGCGTGGTGGACCTGCTCGGCGTCGTCGAAGGCGGCGACGTCATCGTCGGGCGACGGCTGAAGCGCCGCCACGTCCGCACCGTTCGCCGCCGTCGTGATCTCATGAAACCCGGGCAACCGCAGCCGGCTGATGGCGGCGTTGCGGGCGGTGGCGTAGAGGAACGCCGGCAGCGTGCGCGGGTCGCGGATCGTGCCGATGGCGCGGAACACCTTCATCCACGTTTCCTGGAGCAGGTCCCACGTATCCTCCTCGGAGGGTGCGAGCCGCCGGAGGTAGTAGAACAGCGGGCGTTCCCAAATCGCGACGATGCGCTCGAACGCCGAGCGATCGCCGCGCTGGCAGCGGAGGACGAGGAGCTTGCACTCGAGGATCTGTTTGTCGGGGAGCACGATTCGGGAGCCCTCAGAAGCATCTCACTCGGAACGGGATGAACCGCGTCGTCATCCTGAGGTACTCCGAAGGATCTGGCTGCGAGTAGAAAGGCCCGCAATCCATGGTCAGATCCTTCGGAGTCCCTCAGGATGACGAGACGTATCCTGGTCTCGCGGTCAGGACGCACATGATGACGGAAAGGTTCAACCGGCGTCCATTTGATGGTTTGGGACGCGACGGGTCGGCTATCATGAGGGCATGATCCGGATCGCCGCCGTGATCACCGCCTTTGCATTATGTCCCACGCTGTGCGTGGCGCAGCAGGCGACCTCTCGACCCGCCGGGCCGGCAAGCCCTTGGCCGACGCAGGGTTCATCGCGATCTCAAGCCACCGCTGCCCCCCCTGCCGCCGTTGTCACGGAGCTCGACGGCGCCGAGCGGCTCCTCAAATCCGGCAAGTACGCCGACTGCATCGCCGCCGCCGAGACGGCCATCGCATCCCGTCAGTGGAGCGAACGGTGGTGGCATCTGAAGGCCCGGGCGGAACTGGCGACCGGCAAGTATGAGGACGGGCAGAAGACCTACGAGACCGGCGTCGACCGCCACCTCCGCAGCGTCGCGATGCGGTTGCTCGGGTACGACGTCTACCGAGCCAACGGCGACCCGGAGGCGGCCGAACAGGCGCTGGACGACGTGCGGGCGCTGGCCGGCCGGAGCCCACGTCAGTATGGCGACGTCGCCAGCCGCGTGACGATCGGCAGGGCGCTGCTCCTCAGCGGCGCGGATGCGCGGCAGGTCCTCGAACTCTTCTACGACACCGCCAAGAAGATCGAACCCGGTTCGGCGCTCCCGTACATCGCCAGCGGTGAACTCTCGCTGTCGAAGCAGGACTACGCCCTCGCGGCCGAGTCGTTCCAGGAGGCGGCCAAGCGCGTCGGCGATGATCCCGACATCTACTTCGGCCTCGCGCAGGCGTACCACGACGATTCGGATCGCGCGAACGCGGCGTTGACGCGAGCGCTGGAGATTAACCCCGGCCACGCCGGGAGCCTGCTGTTCCAGATCGACAACGCGATCGACCGCGAGGCCTACGAGCAGGCCGAGACGCTCATCGCGCGCGTGCTGGAGACGAATCCGCAGCAGAGCGACGCGTGGGCGTATCGCGCAGTCCTCGCGCATCTCAAGGGCGACAAGCAGCAGGAAGAAGCGCATCGCGATAGGGCGCTGGGGCTCTGGCGGACGAACCCGGCCGTCGATTGCCTGATCGGGCTGAAGGCGTCGCAGAAGTACCGCTTCGCCGAGGGCGAGATGTACCAGCGGCGGGCGCTGGCGGTGGATCCGACCTTCCGCGACGCGAAAGTTCAGCTCTGCCAGGACCTGCTCCGCCTTGGCGAGGAAGAGGAAGGCTGGAAGCTGGCGGCCGAGGCGTTCAAGGAAGATCCGTACAACGTCGTCGCGTTCAACCTCAACACGCTGCACGACAACCTCTCGAAGTTCGCCGAGCTCGAGGGCGATGGCTTCCTTGTCCGCATGGACGCGCGCGAGGCCGACATCTACGGCCCGCGCGTCGTCGAACTCTTGAAGAAAGCGCGCGACACGCTGCCCGCGAAGTACGGCGTCGAGATGACCGGCTCGACGACGATCGAGATCTTCCCGCAGCAGAAGGACTTCGCCATCCGCACGTTCGGCCTGCCCGGCGGGGCGGGATATCTCGGGGTGTGCTTCGGGCCGGTCATCACTGTGAACAGCCCCGCGTCGCGGCAGGCGCATCCGGTGAATTGGGAGGCGGTCGTCTGGCACGAGTACTGCCATGCCGTCACGCTGCACAAGACGCGCAACAAGATGCCGCGCTGGTTGAGCGAGGGCATCAGCGTTTATGAGGAGCGGCAGCACAACCGCGCGTGGGGCCAGTCGATGAACCCGCAGTACCGCGAGATGATCCTCGCGGAGGGCGAAGGGAATGCGAAAGCGGGGGAAGGGGGGGCAGGCGGGGTGACGCCGGTGAGCAAGCTGAGCGGCGCGTTCCTCAGCCCGCCGACCCCGATGCACTTGCAGTTCGCGTACTTCGAGTCGTCGATGGTGATCGAGTACGTCGTCGAGCGGTGGGGACTCTCCGCGATCCAGAAGGTGCTCGCGGATTTAGGGAACGACGTGCCCATCAACGACGCGCTGGCGCGTCACACCGAGCCGATCGACAAGCTCGATGAATCCTTCGCCGCCTGGCTCAAGTCGCGCGCAGAGCAGCTCGCGCCGGGCGTCGACTGGGCGCAGCCGGAGTTGTCGCTCGATGCCGACAGCGCCGCCATGGCGGCATGGAACAAGGAGCACCCGAACAGTTTCTGGGGACTGCTGGGTGAAGGCCGGGCGCTGCTGGCGGAGCGAAAGTTTGTCGAGGCGAAGACGCCGTTGACGAAGTTGATCGCGCTCTACCCGGAATACGCCGAGCCGGGCGGGCCTTACGTATTGATGGCGGCGGTCCACCGCGAGCTGGGCGAGACGGATGCCGAGCGGGCGATGCTCGAGAAGCACGTGTCGCTCAACGCCGACGCCGTCGAGCCGCGGCTGCGGCTGATCGAGATGTCGGCGGGCGCGAAGGATTGGAAGTCGGTTGAGTCGATGGCCCAGCAGGTGCTGGCGATCAATCCGCTGGTGCCGGGGCCGCACCGTTCCCTCGCGCAGGCGGCGGAGGCGATGTCGGATCGACCAGCGGCCATCCAGGCGCATCGGACGCTGCTGCTCATGGACCCGCTCGACGCGGCGGAGCACCACTATCGGCTGGCCGGGCTGCTGGCGGCGGACCAGCAACTTCCCGCCGCCCGGCGCGAGGTCGTGCGCGCGCTGGAAGAAGCGCCCAGATTCAGGGCCGCCCACCAGCTATTGCTGGAGATCGCGGATAAGATGGAACTGTCGGCGACGCCATCGCTTGCGTCGCCGCCGACAACGCAACCCGCAGGGCTGGAGTAACTCTGTGGAGGGTGTGCTGTGAAATCCAAGCCGCGCGTGATCGCGTTCGCCCTGCTGGCGCTGGGATGCGTCGCCGCCGCCGGTGTCGTCTTCGCCCAGCAGCGCGGGTGGGGCGGCCGGGGATACGGCGGCAATAGAGGTTACGAACGCGACGTTTCCGATCGCAACGGCGTCCCCGACTGGGAAGTCGACCCCAACTTCAAGTCCGACCTCTTCACCTTCGTCCGCATCCGCTACTCCAGCGCCGGCTACGGCCGACGGCGCGGCAACGACTGGGACACCGATTACCCCGACTCCGACCTCAACTTCTCCTTTCGACTTCAACAACTCACGAGCCTGAAAGTCGACCCCCAGCCGAAGGTCATCGAGCTGACCGATGATGCGCTGTTCGACTACCCGTTCATCTACATGATCGAGCCCGGCGCATTGATGTTCAGCGAGGACGAGGTGATTGCACTCCGCCGCTACCTGCTCAATGGCGGCTTCATGATGGTGGACGATTTCTGGGGCGAGGATGAGTACCAGAACTTCTACGAGCAGATCAAACGCGTCTTCCCCGACCGCGAGCCGACGGAACTCCCGATCACCCACCCGATCTTCCACTGCGTCTACGACCTGAAGGAGAAGCCGCAGATCCCGTCGATCGGCTGGGCCTGGCGCGGGCGCGCCGAAGGCATCACCTGGGAGCGGTGGGACGCGCGCGAGGTCCACTTCAAGGCGATCGCCGACGACAAGGACCGCATCATGGTCATCGTCTGCCACAACACCGACCTCGGCGACGGCTGGGAGCGCGAGGGCGAGGACGAGTGGTACTTCAAGGAGTTCTCCGAGAAGAAGGCCTACCCGATGGGGATCAACATTGTCTTTTACGCGATGACGCATTGAGGAGAGCCGTCAGCGATCAGCGGTCAGCTATCAGCCAGAAAAGGCCGAAGCATCGTGTTCTATTTCTGGCTGATCGCTGACCGCTGATGGCTTCCGTAAGGAGTTTGAGTGACGACGGAATCAGTCGATACCTTTGAACTGGAACGGCGAGTCGTCAATCAGCTTCGCGAGGCGCGCGGGCGCATCCGCGAAGAATTGGCGAAGGTCGTCGTCGGACAGAACGATGTCATCGAGCAGTTGCTCATCAGCCTCTTCGCCGGCGGGCATTGTCTCGTCACCGGCGCGCCGGGGTTGGCCAAGACGCTGCTCGTGCGGTCGCTGGCGCAGATCTTTCACCTGAAGTTCCAGCGCATCCAGTTCACTCCCGACCTGATGCCCGCCGACATCACCGGCACGGAGATCCTCGAAGACTCGGGCGACGGGCGCCGGCGGATGCAGTTCGTTAAAGGGCCCATTTTTGCAAACGTTCTCCTGGCCGACGAGATCAACCGCACCCCGCCCAAGACACAGGCCGCGCTGCTCGAGGCGATGCAGGAGTTTCAAGTCACGGCCGGCGGGGTGCGCTATCCGCTGGAGGAGCCGTTCTTCGTGCTGGCGACGCAGAACCCCATCGAGATGGAGGGCACCTACCCGCTGCCCGAGGCGCAGCTCGACCGGTTCATGTTCAACGTCGTGATCGACTACCTGCCCGAGCAGGATGAGGTCGAAGTCGTCAAGCGGACGACCTCGACAAAGCCCAAGCCGATCCAGCCGCTGTTCACGGGCGAGGATGTGCTCGGCTTCCACAGCGTCGTGCGCAAGGTGCCGATCGCGGAAGACGTCGTCCGCTACGCCGTGCGCCTCGCCTCGGCGAGCCGACCGGGGAAGGGCGAGTCGCCCGATTTCGTCAACCAGTGGGTGAGCTGGGGCGCGGGTCTGCGCGCGGCGCAGTTCCTGGTGCTGGGCGGCAAGGCGCGGGCGCTGCTCGCGGGGCGGTCGCACGTGTCGAATGAGGACATCAAGTCGCTGGCCCACGCGACGATGCGCCACCGCATCCTGCTCAACTACCGCGCCGAAGCGGAAGGCGCAAGCGTCGAGACCGTGATTTCGCGCCTGCTCGAACACGTGAAGGAGCCAAAGAAGTGAGAGCGCTTGCGATTCCAAACTCCCTCTCTCCGGTACTCCGGGGAGAGGGAGGATGGCTTTCGACCCGGGAGACGTCATGACTGTTTCTCGCGCATCGTTCATCGATCCGGTGACGCTCATGCGCATCAAGAGCCTGCACCTGCGCGCCAAGGTCGTCGTGCAGGGCTTCTTCTCCGGCCTGCATCGCAGCCCGCACCACGGGTTTTCCGTCGAGTTCTCCGAGTACCGCCAATACTCCCCCGGCGACGACCCGCGCTACCTCGACTGGCGCCTCTACGCGCGCACCGACCGCTACTACATCAAACGGTTCGAGGACGAGACGAACCTGCGCTGCTACCTGCTCGTCGACCTCAGCCGCTCGATGGGCTTCGGCAGTTTGCCGTACACGAAGATCGAGTACGCCCGCACGGCCGCGGCGACGCTGGCATACTTCCTGTCCACGCAGCGTGACGCGGTGGGTCTCGTGACGTTCGACGAGCGGATCGCCGACTACCTGCCGGCGCGCTACCGGCCCGGCCATCTGCACCGGCTGATGGTGTGCCTCGAGCGCGCCGTCGCGGGAAGCTCGACCAACCTCGCGACGCCGCTGGAACAAGTGGCAACGACGGTCCGCAAGCGCGGGCTGGTCGTGCTGATCTCCGACCTGCTCGCGAGCGTCGACACACTCCGCAATCAGCTCGGCTACTTGCGATCGCAGGGCCACGAGGTCGTGCTGCTGCGCGTGCTCGACCCGGCCGAACTCGACTTTGGATTCGGCAAGCCGGTGACGTTCGTGGATTTGGAGTCCGGCCGCGACCTGTACGTCGACCCCGCGTCCGCCCGCGCGAACTACCGGAAGAACTTCGCCCGGCACGCGGAGGAAGTGCAGTCCGTGTGCCGGGCGCTGGGCATCGATTTCCACCAGCTCGCGACGTCGCAGCCGCTGGAGTTGGCGTTGTTCGATTTCCTGCAGTCGCGCCTGCACGTCGGCCGCGCGACGCGGACGGGAGACCGGTCTGTGAGAGCGTGAGAAAGGATGCATGAGAGCGAGAGGAAATCTGCTCCCTCTTCCCGGTACGCCGGGGAGAGGGCAGGGGAGAGGGGCGAGCGATGTGCGATGTCGGTGAACCGTTCGATTGCGGACTCGCGCCCGTCGGCGAATCGAACGGTGCTCGATCGCGCCGCGCCGCCCCCCCCTCTCCCCCGCCCTCTCCCCATGAGTACAAGGGGAGAGGGAGGAAGTGCATCGCCGGTGTCGCGCCTTCCGCGTGGTCGAGGAGTTGAACGGACATGAGCCTGCTCGCGCCGCTGTACATCGCGGGGTTGCTGGCGATCGCGGCGCCGATCGTCTTCCACCTCATCCGGCGGACGCCGACGAGGCGGCAGACGTTCAGCTCGCTTATGTTCCTCGACCCGTCACCCCCGCGCATTACCCGCCGCAGCCGGTTGAACAACATCCTCCTCCTCCTGCTCCGCGCGGCGGCGCTGGCGCTGCTCGCGTTCGCCTTCGCGCGACCTTTCATGCGGCAGGAGGCGGCGGCCGACGTGAGTCAGACGCAAGGCAAGCGGGTCGCGCTTCTCGTTGACACGAGTGCCAGCATGCAGCGCGGCGACACATGGCAGCGCGCGCGGGCAGAGGTCGAGAGCGTGCTGCGCGACATCTCGCCGAGCGACGAGGTCGGGCTGTTCTTCTTCGACCGCGCGGTCCGACCTGCCCTGACCTTCCGCGAGTGGAACGAGACGGACGGCTCGCGTCGCCTCCCCGTGCTCCGCGCTCGGCTGAGCGAGGCGGCGCCGACGTGGGACGGGACGGACCTGGCCGGCGCGCTCTCGACCGTCGCCGACCTCCTCGTCGAAACCGACGGCAAGGATACGTCGGCCGAGTCGATCGGAAAGCAGATCGTGCTCGTCTCGGACCTGCAGCGGGGGAGCAAGTTCGAGGCGCTGCAGGGTTACGAGTGGCCGAAGAACGTGGCGCTCGACGTGAAGCCGGTCGCGCCGAAGCAGGCGGGCAACGCGAGCGCGCAACTCGTGGAAGACCGTGCGGACGCGCCGCAAGCAGCGGATGGCCGGCTCCGCGTGCGCGTGACGAACCAGCCGCTTTCACAGCGCGAGCAGTTCACGCTGCAATGGGCCGATGAGCGCGGGCCGATCGCGAGTGAGAAACCGGTGAGCGCATACGTCGCGCCCGGACGGAACCAGGTCGTCCGCGTGCCGCTGCCGTCACCGGGCGTCGGGGCGGACCGGCTCGTCCTCGCCGGCGACGAAGCCGATTTCGACAACACGCTTTACGTCGCCCCGCGCACGACCGACTCCGTCCGCATCGTCTACGTCGGCGACGACTCCGCCGACGACACGAAGGGGTTGCTCTTCTTCCTCTGCAGCGCCGCGGGCGACACGCCGCAGCGCAAGGTCGAGTTGGCCGCGCGAAAGGGCGGGGATCCGCTCGGCGACGCGGACTTGCTCGGCGCGCGGCTGGTCGTGGTCACGACCGCGCTGCCTGACGATCGCGCCGCCGCGCTGCGCCGCTTCGCGGAGGCGGGCGGGGGCATTCTGTACGTGTTGAAGGACGCAACGGCCTCATCGGGGTTGGCGGCGCTCCTGAAGAGCGATGCCGTGAAGGTTGAGGAAGCCGAGGCGGGCAAGTACGCGCTGATCAGCCGCGTCGCGGTCGATCATCCGCTGTTCGCGCCGTTCGCCGATCCGCGCTTCGGCGACTTCACGAAGATCCACTTCTGGAAACATCACCGCGTCTCGGTGGACAACCTCCCATCCGTCCGCACGATCGCCTGGTTCGACAACGGCGACCCGTTCCTTCTCGAACACGCGATCGGCAAGGGCCGCCTCCTGGTCATGACCGCCGGTTGGCATCCGGCCGACAGCCAGCTCGCGCTCTCGACGAAGTTCGTCCCGCTGATCGACGGGTTGCTGAAACGACCCGATGGTGCGCTGGTCGAGGCGCAGTACGCGGTCCACGACCGCATCGCGTTGCCTTCGTCCGCCAAACCCGATGAAGAGCGCGTCATCAGTGGCCCCGACGGCCGCCAGATCGAGCTGGCCGCTTCCGCTTCGACCTTCGACGGCGCTGACCGCCCCGGCATCTACCGCCTACAGTACAGCGGGCGCGAAAGAGCGCTGGCGGTGAACCTGCCCGCCGACGAGAGCCGCACGGCGCCGCTGGCCGTCGAAGAGCTGGAGCAACTCGGCGCGCGGCTGTCGACCCAAGCGGTCCCGCCCGCGGAAATGGCGCAGCAGCGCCGGCAGTTGCAGGTCGTAGAGCTGGAGAACCGCCAGAAGCTGTGGCGGTGGCTGATCGTCGGCGTGCTGGCGCTGTTGGTCGCCGAAACCGCGCTGGCCGGACACTTGGCCCACCGAACCGCACGCGAGCAGGTGAGGGCATGAACGACACGAACACGGATGAAAGGACGCTCCACCAGGAACTCGCCAGCGTCGGCAGGCGCTACCGGAGGCTTCTCCTCTGGACGGGGCTCGCGCTGTGCTGGGTCGTGCTCGCGCTGACGGGGGCTGCGGCACTCTCGTGGGCGCGCGGAGCGGGGTACGCGATTCCCGGCGTCCTGCTCGTCGTGCTCATCGTATTGCCTGCCGTACTGTTGCCGATCTTGTTCGGATGGCTGCGACGCGTGCGCAATCCCGCGTGGATCGCGCACCGCATCGAGCGACGCTTCCCCGATCTCGATGCCCGCCTCCTCGCCGCGGTCGAGCAGCGGCCCGATGAATCCACCGGCCAACTCGGCTTCCTCCAGCAGGATGTCATCGCCCAGGCGATTCAGCACGCGCGCCAACAACGATGGGAGCGCGTCGTCTCCGCCGGCCAACTCCGCGCGGCCAAGTGGGGGCAATGGGCGGCGTTCGCGGTCTTCGCGCTCATCATCGGCACGCTCGCCTTCGACCTGCGCAAACGGCCGAGCGAATCCGGCTTCTGGCTCGGCGGGATCGCGCGGCGATACGACATCAAGGTCGAACCCGAAGACACCAGCCTCGAGCGCGGCAGCGGGCTGCTCGTCCTCGCCCGTTTCGATGACGAAGTGCCGACCGATGTCCAACTGACCTACCGCGATGCCGGCGGCAAGTCGCGGCAGATGCAGATGTCCAGAAGCCTCGACGACCCGGTCTTCGCCGGGCGCGTGCCGTCGGTCGATCGCGATCTGACGTATTCCGTCCGCTACGCCGACAACCAGACGCGCTGGTTCAAGGTCAACGTGTTCGACTACCCCGACCTGAAGCAGGCGGATGCGCGGCTGAAGTTCCCCGAGTACACCAAGCTCGCGGAGAAAGTCGTCGAGGACACGCGCACCGTGACGGCCGTCGAAGGCACGCGAGCGACGCTGACGTTCCGGCTGAACAAGCCGGTGAAGGATGCGCAGCTCGTCGCCGCCGGCGCTGGGGGCAAGGATCCGGCAACAAAGCCGGCGCCGCTGCCGCTCGTCGTCGATCCGAACGATCCGTCCGTCTACACCGTTGCCGTCGACATGAAGCAATCGCAGCGCTTCCAGCTCAACCTGACGGATGTCGACGGGCGCACCAACAAGCACCCGCCGGAGCTGACGCTGAACGTCACGCCCAATCGCCCGCCGGATCTCAAGCTCGCCTGGCCGGGGCGCGATATCGACGTCTCGCCGATCCAGGAGATGAACGTCAAAGCCCAGGTGTGGGACGACTTCGGCGTCAACCGCGTCGGCCTCAGTTACGCCATCGCGGGGCAGGAGCCGAAGGAAGTCGTGCTCGGCGAGCAACTCACCGGGAAGGACAAACGCGACGTCGCGCACCTCGTTTCGCTCGAGCAGATGAAGGCGGAGCCGGACCAGCTCCTGTCGTATCACCTGTGGGTCGAAGACCTCGGCCCTGATGGGAACGTCCGCCGCACCGAGGGCGACATGTTCTTCGCGGAGGTGCGACCGTTCGAGCAGATCTTCCGCCAGGGTCAGCAGCCGAGCGAAGGCGAGCAGCAGCAACAACAGCAACAACAGCAAAGCCCCAACGCGCAGCAGGCGGAGGAGTTGGCGGAGACGCAGAAGCAGATCATCTCCGCGACGTGGAAGGTCATCCGCCGCGAGACGAGTGCGGAGCCGACGGCGCTGTTGGCGGACGATGCGAAGCTGTTGCACGAGTCGCAGACGACCCTCCGCAAGCAGGCAGAGGGTATGGCGGAGCGGTTGGAGGATGCGCGGTCGAAGCAGCACCTTCAGTCGGTGCTGAAGTTCATGGACCAGGCGATCAAAGACTTGGGCACCGTCCGCGACGGACGGGCGGTCAAGGCGCTGCGTCCCGCGCTGTCCGCCGAGCAGGCGGCGTACCAGGAATTGCTGAAGCTCCGCGCGCGGGAGCACGAAGTCGTCCGCGGCAACCGTCGCCAACAGCAGCGGCAGAGCGGCTCCAGCGCGGCCAACCGCCGGCAGCAGCAGCTCGATCAGCTCGACCTCAAGCAGGAAGACAACCGCTACGAGACCCAGCGTCGCGCGCAGCAGGAGCAGCAGAACGACCCCGCGCAGCGCGAACAGCGCCAGGTCCTCAATCGCCTCCGCGAACTCGCGCAGCGGCAGGAAGACCTCAACAAGCAGATGAAAGACCTCCAAGCCGCCCTGCAGAAGGCGCAGGAGGAGCAGCAGCGCGAGGAGCTGAAGCGTCAGCTCGCGCGGCTGCGCGACCAGCAGCAGGAGATGCTCCGCGACACGGATGAGCTGCGCGACCGCATGGCCCAGCCGGAGAACCAGCAGCGGATGGCGGACTCGCGCGAACAACTCGAGCAGACGCGCGAGAACGTCCGGCGGGCGTCCGAGGCGCTGGAGAAGGGCATGGTCCCCGACGCCGCCGCCTCCGGCGCGCGGGCGGCGGAGGAGCTGAACACCCTCCGCGACGATTTCCGCAAAGCGACGGCCGGCCAACTCGCGGAGGACATGAACCGCATGCGCGAGGACGCGCGCGAGCTGGACCGCAAGCAGCAGGAGCTGGCGAAGGAGCTGAAGGACCTCGACGCCGCCGAGCAGCGTAAGCTGCGCGATTCCGGCGAGCGGCATCAGATCGCGCAAGGCCTCGGGCAGCAGCGCGAGAAGCTCGGCGGGCTGCTCGAGGACATGAAGCGCACGACCGAGGAAGCCGAGACGTCCGAGCCGCTCCTCTCCCGCCAACTCCACGATGCGGCCCGCGAGGCGAACCGGTCGAAGGCAGATCAGGCGCTCGACTCCAGCAAGCAGATGCTCGACCGCGGCTTCGTCGACGAAGCGCGACAAGCGGAAACGGAAGCAAGCAAGGGGTTGACGCAACTTCGTCAGGGCGTCGAACAGGCCGCCGAGAGCGTTCTCGGCGATGAGACGGAAGCGCTCCGTCGCGCGAACGACGAGCTGGAGCAGTTGGCCCGCGACTTGGAGCGCGAGCTGAGCGCGAACGGCCAGCAGGCAATGTCGCCGTCGACGCGGCCGTCTTCGTCGCGCCAGCAGGTTGCGCGGAACGGCCCGACGACGCGAGGAAGCGGACAACAGCCCGGAACCGACGAACCGCAGCAGAATGGTGAGCAAGCGCAAGCCAATGGCGAAGCACGCGACGGCCAACAGCAACGACAACAGCAGGGCGAAGGTCAGCAGGCACGCTCGGGCCAGGCGGGGCAGCGCCAAGGTCAGGATCAGCAGGGCCAGCAGCAGGGCGAATCACAACAAGGTGAGCAGCAGCAGGCCAACGCGCGCGGCGGCCAGCGCGGCGAGCAGCAGGACGGTCAGCAACAGGGACAGCAACAGGGTCAGCAGGCGAACGCGCAGTCACCACAAGGCGGCCAACGGCAGGGTCAAGGTCGCGGCGGTGAGCAACAGCGGGATGGCCAGCAGCAACAGCAGCAAGAAGGCGCCCGCGCGCAAGGCGGCGGCGGGCTTCGCGGCGAGACCGATCAGGAAGGCCGCCAGCAAGCGGATGCGCAGGACAGTCAACGTCGCGAGGGCAACCTGCGCGATCTGCTGCCCAACGAAACCGGCGGCCGAGCCGGCGGGAACGAGCGAGCGGGGCCGATGACTGGCGAGGGGTTCCGCGATTGGTCGGACCGGCTGCGCGACGTCGAAGAGATGGTCGGCGATCCGCGCCTCCGCGCCGAGGCCGCACGCATCCGCGAGCGCGCCCGCAGCCTGCGCGCCGAGGCAAGCCGTCACTCGAAGGAGCCGAACTGGGACCTCGTCCGCGAGTTCGTCGGCCGGCCGCTCGTCGAGCTGCGCGACGCCGTCGCCGATGAGCTGATGCGCCGGCAGACGACCGAGGCGATGGTCCCGATCGACCGCGAGCCCGTCCCGCCGCAGTACGTCGACAAGGTCCGCGAGTATTACGAGCGACTTGGGAGCGGTCGATGACGCCATTGGCCGCGCTGGTCTGGGGGGCCGCGGGATGGCTCGCGGTGGCGCTGCCGATCGCGGCGGTGCTCATCGGTCTGCTCGCGTGGGGCTACTGGCGCGCTCCGTCGAGCCGCGCCGTGCGCGTCCTCGCGGGCGCGCTGAAGCTCTTTGCGATCGCGATTCTCGCGATGTGCCTCCTCGAGCCGCTCATCACCAGCAACCGCGCCCGGCCCGGCGCAAACCTCTTCGTCGTCCTCGCCGACAACAGCCAGAGCATGACGCTGCGCGACCGCGACGCGACCAGGACGCGCGGCGACGAAGTGAAGTCGCTCCTGCCCGCGATGGCGCCCTGGCTCGTGCAGCTCAGCCAGACGTTCGATCTCCGCCAGTATGCGTTCGATTCGCAGCTCAAGACGTTCGCCGGCGCCGACGAGCTTTCGTTTGACGGCGGCGCGTCGAACCTCGGCGCCACGCTCGACCGAATCGTCCGCCGCTACCAGGGCCGGCCGCTCGCGGGGATTCTGCTCTTCACCGACGGCAGCGCAACCGACGCGCCGGCCGTCGCGCGGTTTGTCGAGCAGGCGAGCGCGTCGACGAAGTTCGGGTCGCGCGTGCCGCCGGTCTATCCGGTCCTCCTCGGTGAAGACAGCGCGGCGGACGACGTATCCGTCGGACAGGTCGCGGTGACGCAGACAAGTTTCGAGGACGCGCCGGTGACCATCACCGCGTCAGTGACGACAAGCGGCTACAAGGGTCGCACGCTCGTCGCCAACCTGCTCGACGAGTCCGGCAAATCGGTCGAGCAGCAGAAGGTCTCGGCCGAGAAAGACGGCGAGCCGATCTCCGTCCGCTTCCGGGTGAAGCCCGAGCAGCCGGGCGTGTCGTTCTACCGCGTCGCGGTCGCGCCCGAGGGCAAGGCCGCGATCGCGACGACGCAACCCGGCTCGAAGGCGACGCCGACGAACACGAACGAAGCCACGCTCGCGAACAACGCGCGCCTCGTCGCCGTCGATCGCGGGCGCGGGCCGTACCGCGTGCTGTACGTCTCCGGCCGGCCGAACTGGGAGTTCAAGTTCCTCCAGCGCTCGCTCGAGTTCGACCCGCAGGTGCACTTGATCGGGTTGCTCCGCATCGCCAGGCGCGAGCCGAAGTTCACCTTCCTCGGGCGCGGCGGAGAGGACACCAACCCGCTCTTCCGCGGCTTCGACCCGGCAGACAAGGACGCCGTCGAGCAGTACGACCAGCCCGTCATCGTCCGGTTCGGCACGCTCGACGAAGATGAGCTTCGCGGCGGATTCCCCAAGACGCCGGACGAACTGTTCCGCTATCACGCGATCGTCCTGGACGACGTCGAGGCAGAATTCTTCACGCAGGACCAGATGCAACTCCTGAAGGACTTCGTCCGCCAGCGCGGCGGCGGGCTGCTGATGCTCGGCGGGCAGGAGTCGTTCAAGAACGGCAAGTACGACCGCACGCCGATCGGCGATCTGCTGCCCGTGTACGTCGATCAAGTGCCCTCCGTTCCCGCCAACGCGCGGTACCGCATGTCGCTCACCCGCGAGGGATTGCTCGAGCCGTGGGTGCGCCTCCGCGCCGAGGAAGACGTCGAGCGGAAGCGGCTCGACGCGATGCCCCCGTTCCAGATCGTCAACGCGATCCGCGGCATCAAGCCCGGCGCGACGGTGCTGGCGAACGCGGAAGTCGAAGGCGGCGCATCCGTCCCCGCGCTCGTCGAACAGCGCTTCGGCCAGGGCCGGGTCGGCGCGATGCTCGTCGGCGACCTGTGGCGGTGGGGCCTGCGCCGCGCGCCGGACGGCGAGCGCGACATGGAAAAGGCCTGGCGGCAGACGATCCGTTGGCTTGTCGCCGACGTGCCCGAACGGGTCGCGATCACGATTGTCTCCGGCGACGAGTCGGCCGAAAGCCAGGAGGGAGCGCTGAAGCTGCGCGTCGCGCTGCGTGATGCGTCCCATGCACCGTTGGACAACGCCGCCGTCACCGTGAAGGTCACCGGCCCGGACGGAAAACCACTGGATCTGACGGCCGAAGCGAGCGCGCGCGAGTCGGGCGTGTACGAAACCGCGTACGTCCCTCGCCAGCCCGGCGCATACCGCGCGCAGGTCACCGCCCTTGCCGCCGACGGGAGTGAAGTCGGCAAGGCTGCGACAGGTTGGACCTCCGAGCCCGCCGCCGAGGAGTTTCGCGATCTCAAACCCAACCGCGCGCTGCTCGAACAGATCGCCCGCGCCACTGGCGGGCAGACGATCGCGGGCGATGCGATCGAGCCGTTCGTCGCGACGCTGCCGACGCGGCACG
>JBAUGM010000766.1:0-10188 GCA_049679725.1 Tepidisphaeraceae bacterium | reverse complement strand
CGGCGTGTTCGAGGCGATCGAGTTCTTCGCGGGCAGCGGTTTTGGGGACGACGCGCGCAACGTCAAGCGCGATCGCGTCTACATCGCGAGGCTCGATCGGAGGTGGTGGTCGCGGCTTCTGTATCCGTTCGGGCCATAGATGCTCGTAATTAGTCCCCCGGACTATTGCGATGTTTTTGGCTTGCCTTGGGGGGGGGGTGATATGCTATTTACGTTCACGTCCGATAGAAAGCTTGACGGGCCAATCAAAGGCATGCATGAAATCAGGGTTGGCCCAGGTCGCAGCAGCGCTACGAGTGCCGCTTCTGATGAGCACGATTGTGTGCGGCGTTCTCTGGGCGGCTGCTCCGCAGTCGCTCGTGAGGCGACTCTTGGAAGGGCCGCAACTGGTTTCCATCGACCCATCGCCCAAAGTGACGTTTCAGGCCCGCGAGGGGGACACGGTCACGGGCAACTTCATCGTCAAGAACGTCACCGATCAGCCGCTGCGTCTGCTGGGCGCTAACACGTCGTGCGGGTGCACAGTCGTCGAAAGCAACTTCCCGGTGGAGCTGAACGCAGGTGCTTCAACGGTCCTGAAAGTCCAGATGCACGTCGAGAAGCCAACGTCCAATGGAACGTTCCAACAGGAGGCGCATCTTCTGATGAACCGCGAGGGGATGGTCCCACCGCTGGTCATCGAAGCGGAGTTTCCTCGAACAGCAGAAGGAGGTCAGTGATGGTCCAGCGAATCTATCGATTCCTGTCAGTTCTGTGCTTTGTGATCGCGATTCTTAGCTTGGTGCCGGAAGCACGCGCGGCCGACAACGATGGCTGCAACAAGAAGACGGCTACGACGTGCGAGGACAAGTGCCCTGCCGCTAAACCCTTCTGTCACGGCACGACCTTGCCCAGTGGAAATCACGGTCTGGTCTGCCCGCAATGCACCGCGACCTAGGCGCGCATTGAAATGGTCACCGCATTAGCGGACGCGGAGCGATGCGATCGTTACGCACCCATCGTGCATCTGTCAGCTTGCCGGCGAGTCAGGTCCATGAGCTACTTCAGGCGAGTCGATTCTGCGAGGATGTTGCCGCGTCGTCGCGTACTTCTTGCTTCGCTTACGATCGCGATAAGTTGCGCCGGCGCGAAGGCTGACTTACTTTCCGACGCCAGGACGCTTCGGCCCGCGCTGGCCGCCAAGTACGAGCAGTCGTACGCGCGGGTCGAGATGCGCACCGTGCAGGTGACTACAAATGCTTCAGACTTTGCGCGCTGGGCCGATAGGTGCGAGTACCTTAGAAACGGCACTTTACTAAGAAAGATCGCCACCACGATCGAAACCGACAGGAAAGGCATCCCGGCTGGCCGGGTGGGCGTCATTGCCGTGGGTCCTGGCTATCGGTGGCAGGCCAACAAGGCTTACCCGAGCGCCAGTTTTGAGATGGTCCACTTCGCGCCGCCCGATGCTGAGGAGATCTTTCTCTCTGAGCGCACGTCTTGCGCGCCGTTGTTCGCGTACGGATATCTCGACGCCATCCGCGTGGATGATCTTCTCACGGAGAAACAGGAAGGCCACCGCCTGATCTCGGTCGCGGAAGCCACGCTGGATGGAAAACGAGTAATCAAAGCGATTTCCGAAGTCCCGGGCGAGGGCGGCGGCAAGCTTCACTGGGATCTGTATTTCCTGCCGAACAACTGGGCCCTTGTCGGGGCGACCCAACGGCTCCCGGGCATGACCTTTGAGTTTCGGTCGGTATACGAGAACGACGACCCGCTCCGTCTGAAGTCATTCAAGCGGTGGGTGGTTACTCAGGATGCGCCTGGAACCAAGACCGAGCACTTGGATGTCGACGTCGAGTCGCTCGCCTTCCGTACGGTGCCCGAATCGGAATTTCGTCTGACGGCGTTGGGTCTCGAAGAACCAGCGGCGGCTCGTCCGGAAACGCGATGGTCTCCCTTGCTGTGGATCAACGCGCTCATCTTCGCCGGGCTGGGCATCTGGCTCGCAATCCTGGCCAACCGGCGTCGCAGACGGACGGACAGATTCAAGCCCCAATCCCCATCCGCCTTCACCCTCATCGAGCTCCTCGTCGTCATCGGCATCATCGGCGTGCTGATCGCGATCCTCGTTCCCACCATCTCCTCCGCCCGGCGGCAAGGTCGCGACGTCGCTTGTGCCAGCAACATGCGGCAGATCTGCCTGGCGCTGATCGCCTACGCGGGGCAGAACGGCGGGTACTATCCGCCCAACTCCGGCGAGTCGGGGCAGTTCTGGTACCTCGAACCGCTCATCGGCCAACATCTGACCGCTCCCGATCGCGTGGATCGGGCGGGTGCGGTCCCGGCGGGCGCCGATGCGAGCGCAGGGCTTGCCGGCGGCGCGTTCGTCTGCCCGAATGATCTGGATGACTCGGTCCGCTCGTACTCCATGAACCTCTACGCCAGCGGCGGTGTGAGCAGCGGCGTGAAAAAACGGCTCGACGGCCCGAACCCGCCGGGGCGACTGTTCAAGTTTGGCACGGGCAAGCAGAGCAGCGAGTTGATGCTGCTCGTGGAGAGCTGGCCGGAGCTGCCGGTGAAGGGGACCGATCCGATCAAGCACGTGGCGCAGGCGATCGTGGGACTGCACGGCAAGCCGGGCGAGCGCTTCGGCGGGGGCGCGGGAATCAACTGGCAGACGCCTCCCGACGCCACGCCCGGACGCTTCGCGGATCGCGATTCGCAGATCACCTTCTACCGCCACGATCGCCGCGACCGGCTCGAAGAGCCGCGCGGGCGCGCCCACTTCGGCTTCGCCGACGGGCATGTCGCGTTGCTGAATCAGGGCGAACTCGTCACGGGCGACAAGTTCAGCAGCTACGCGGCGCTTTGGTGTCCCATCGACCGCGCGATCGAGAGTGCGCCGCCCTCGCCGTGACCTGTCGCCGACCCACTGCCGGGGGGGGCGTCTACGTTGGTGGGCATCGCTTTCCTTGTCCTGAATAGTTGGCACAGTTGTAAGCCCGGAGTGAATCGCCAACAACCGCTGATGCGGCGACCGGGCTCAATGAAAGTGTCACTCGAAATGAATTTTAGAATTTTATTGTTTACGTTATGAATTTTACTCGTTGCGTTCCTCCCCCCCCCCCACGCTAGCTTCCGGAGTGTCGTGAAGTGGGGTCGAATCCTTAAAAGGAAACCGAAATGATTACCAGATCGCACCTGTTCGGCATTCTCTCACTCGCGTCGAGTCTGATTGTGCCGGTGGTGGTTCTGTTTGTCGTCGATCGGGAAGCGCGTGCCAGCGACTTTCCGAACCATTGCGCGATGAACGTCGCGGGGAGGACGGCGTGCTGTACCAACACGAATACCGTCCTATGCACAAATTGCCCCGGCGCCACCGGCTGTAGCGGATCGGGCATCATCGAATATACCTGCTCGTCCGGCGCAACGTGCACGATTACCCTCCGGGGCGCTGCTGGCGCCGCCTGCGGCAATTGCACCCCGGTGTAGTGAACTGCAAGTGGGAGGTCGCGTTCAAGATGCGCCGCCGCAGGTTGAGCATGAGCACGACGTGGGGGCATGCCGTTGCGATAGCGGCACTGCTCTCGTCAATTTTGACCGGAGCGCGCGTCGTAATCGGCGCGCCGGCTACGAAACCGGCGAGCAGCGACAATCCGCTTGCCCAGCGTGTCCAGCTGATCCTCGGTATTGAGGCCGGGGAGAGCAATATCCTGGATCCGCTGGCTCGGGCGATCGCCGCGTATCCAGATCGATTTCAGGTCAGCAAGAGGGATACCTTCGATCAAGCGGTTGAATCGCTGATCGATGCCGTGCTGCGCGGCGCTCCGCCTGACGCTCTTAGCTCCCTGATACTCTCTCATACCCACATCACCGCGCGCCCTGTCGCCTCGGCGAACACGACAACGTGGAGCTATGGTGGTTCGGTGGATCAGAACCGCCTGACAATGGAGATTTGGAAGCAGGCGCAGGAATTGACGAAGACGGATCGCGGTCGGGCGTCCCGGCGGGCGCGCGCCGCGCTGCTTCTCGCGGCGCATCAGGATTTTACCGTTGGGACCGGAATCATCACGGCGTTGCTGCGCGAGGGTCAGGAGTTTCCTGGAATCGCGAATCTCACCGAAGTTCAAGCTGCCGATCTCCGGAAATTGCGCGTCGAACTACAAAGCGAGTACGAAGCACGGACTCCCGTCGCCTCATCCACCATGAAGGCCACGGATGCGCTGATTGTCGATCCTCAGTCGCGAATGTCGGGCGAACGCGTGGATCAGGTCTTGGCGGGATTGCTGACGTGGAAACAGGTCGTGTCGAAACAATCTGACCTGACGGGACATTTCGATCTGATCTGGGAAGCGTGGGAACTGAAAAATCTGGCGCTGGCGCGCAATGATCCA
Source organism: Tepidisphaeraceae bacterium (assembly GCA_049679725.1). GTDB lineage: Bacteria > Planctomycetota > Phycisphaerae > Tepidisphaerales > Tepidisphaeraceae > DASYWJ01. The sequence goes on along the minus strand of JBAUGM010000766.1, from coordinate 5,812 downwards.
AACGCAGTGCAAGCGGTCAACGCGTTCTTCGAAAAGTGGCTGGAAGAAACGCCGCGCCAGCCCATAAGCCGTTGGCTGCGCGAGGCGCTCGATAACAAAGGTCCCCCCCCGAAAGAGCCTCGCGTGCGGGTTTTACAGGAGGGTGATCCCCTGCTCGACGAACTTCGTGGGGGCAAACCTCCGCCGGTCCTTGGCGAAGGCAGGAAGTTCCACCCGTTATTGCTGGTGGGCCTCTTGATCATTGCGGTCATGTGTATTGTCGCGATCGTGCAGCGGCGGCGCCGACAGCCGAAACCTCGAGAATGAATAGGAGCATCGAAATGCCAGTGCGCGAGCAACTTGCGCCAGCTCGCCGCCGCGTTGGTCGGCTATGCTTCCGCCAACAAAGGGTCATATCCGCCCAACTCCGGGGAAATTCAACAGTTCTGGTATGACAAGGACATCATCGGGTCGCACGTAGACGCACCACTCACGCTCAAGGATGGCTCGCTGGCCGGCGGGGCGTTTGTCTGTCCCGACGATATGGACGACGCGATCCGCTCGTATTCGATGAACGTCTATGCCAGCGGGCAGGTGAGCAGCGGCGTCCGCAAAGTTGTGGATGAGGATCCCCCACGGCGGGGGGTGCTGTTTAAGCTGGGTGTGCCGCACAGCTCGGAAACCATTCTCCTCTTAGAGACGTGGTCGGAGCTTCCTCAGCCGCTGCCACCGGAACGTCCCATCGGACACGCAGCCCAAGCCATTGCCGGACTTGTGGGGACACCGGGTCACCGCTTTGGCGCCGGTCCTGGTATCGTCTGGGAAGAACCGCCCGATGCCACGCCCGGCCGCTTTGGCTTGCGCGCAAGCCAGATCGCGTGGTACAGGCACCGCCGTGGTGGGGGCGAGATGACCGCACCCCACGGCGCCGTACACTTCGCGTTCGCTGATGGTCATGTCGAGCGACTGAATCACAACGAAGTCGCGAACTTCAAGACTGGCAAGAGCTCGTACCGCGCGCTCTGGTCTCCGGCGGACCGCCAGATAGAGGTACGATTCGAGAAATAGCGGGAGAATGCCATGTCGGTTCATGCGGTCCTAACTCGCCTCCGCTCGTATTGGGAACAGCCTCTGGCCGCGCGGTTCCAAAGCGTGATGGTCACTGTTGGCATTGTCCTGGCCGCGGCAGGACTGCTGCTGACACTCATCAACTGGGCCGGCACGCAGGAAGACATCCTTCGGATGGCGTATTCCATTTCTGATGCGGGCGGCTACTGCGATCTGGAAGATACCGGTGTCAGCGAAGCCGTCGTGCATGATGGACTCACTATTCTCCCCGCCAGCCGAGGCGGGTCCTATTGCTGCGGTTTCACGTTCATGGTTGCCATGAGGGTGGCGACAGAGCGGGGGCTGATGGACGGAAAGGAACCCTACGAGGTGAAGCGATTTCAGCGCGAATGGTACGGCTCTACCAAGGCGTCCCGGGATCGACAGGTCGCGCTGGCGGTAGAGCAATTGGGGATTGGTCGCGAGGTGGACCGGACAGACGCCCGCCCCGGCGATTTCGTTGCGTTTCAGCGGATTGGCGCGGGCGGGCACTCCGTCGTCTTCCTTCGCTGGATACGACGTGACGGCGAGATTATCGGCTTCCGATACCGAAGTTCGCAGCCGTTCACTGACGGCGTGGGTGATTGCAACGAATACTTCGTCACCAGCGGCTATGAAGGCGCGTTTGTCGACCCCGCGCATTTCTACGTCGCGCGTTTGAACTAGTCTAATAGCGCTGCTCATGCCGTCTTCGCGCGGGCGCTAAGCACCTTGGAAGCCTGTCATCCATCCACCTACTGCGACACCGCCGCCTGCTGCGGGGCGGTGGCGGGGGGCTTGTCCGCGGGGACGGCGCGCGGGGCGACGGACAGCGCGTGGCTGATCAGCTCCTTCTCCTCGATCTGGTGCATCTTGGCGGATCCCGTCGCCGGGCTGGCGGCATCTTCGCGGCCGAAGTAGGCGAGCAGCGTGTCGGGGAACATCTGCCGTAACCGCGGCTCGATGAACCGCCAGGCGCCGCGGTTGGCCGGCTCTTCCTGCACCCAGCCGATCTCCTCGACGCGATGATACCGCGCCACGGCGGCGGCGATCTCCTTGTCGGGGAACGGGTAGAGCTGCTCGACGCGCACGATCGCCACTTCCGGGTTCGGCTCCTTCTCCCGCGCCGCGGCCAGCGTGTAGTAGACCTTGCCGCTGCACAGCAGCACGCGGCGGACGCGATCGCGGTCGGCGCTTGAGCCATGGTGCGCCGGGTCGTCGATCACGTTCTGGAATGACCCGTCGATCAGCTCCTCGATGCGCGAGCTGCTCGGCTCGTAGCGGAGCAGACTCTTGGGCGTGAAGTTGATCAGCGGCTTGCGGAACTTGCGGTGAATCTGCCGGCGCAGCGCGTGGAAGTATTGTGCCGCCGTCGTGGGCATGATGACCTGCACGTTGTCCTCGGCGCACAGCGAGAGGAAGCGTTCGACGTACGCGTTGGAGTGCTCGGGGCCCTGGCCTTCGTAGCCGTGGGGGAGGTTGAGCACGACGCCGCTCATCAGTTGCCACTTGCTCTCGCCGGCGACGAGGAACTGGTCGATGATCGGCTGCGCGCCGTTGACGAAGTCGCCGAACTGCGCTTCCCAGATCACGAGCGGGCGCGGGTCGGCCAGCGTGTAGCCGTACTCGAACCCGAGCACGGCGATCTCCGAGAGGATCGTGTTGGTGATGATGATGTGGCCCTGGTCCTTGGACAGGTGGGCCAGCGGGACGTAGCGATCGCCGTTGGTGAAGTCGTAGAGGATGGCGTGGCGATGGCTGAACGTTCCGCGCTCGACGTCCTGCCCGGTGATGCGCACCCAGTGCCCCTCGAGCAGCAGCGTGCCCGCGGCGAGCATCTCGGCGGCGCCCCAGTCGATGCCCTTGCCGCTCTCCACCATCTGCCGGCGCGCCGCCAGCAGCTTTTGCAGCTTGGGGTGGACCGTGAAGGTGCTGGGCGTGGTCGTCGTCGCCTCCACGACGCGCTTGAGCACGTCGCGCGGCACGCTCGTCTTCGAACTCCAGTCCGCGCCGGCGCGCGTCATGCCCTTCCATGATGCGCCCAGGCTGACGTTGCGCTGCCGCGGCTTCTGCTCCTTGGCGAGCACCTGCGCGCTGGTGAGGCGGCCGATCACTTCCTTCTTCATCGACTCCGCGTCTTCGGCGCTGACGCGCCCTTCGGCGATGAGCCGCTCGGCATAGAGCTCGCGCACGGACTTGTGCCTGTCGATCTCCTTGTACATCACCGGCGAGGTGAACGACGGCTCATCGGTCTCGTTGTGGCCGTGCCGGCGGTAGCACCACAGGTCGACGATCACGTCCATCTTGAACTGCTCGCGGAAGCCGATCGCCAGGCGCGCCGCGTGAACCACCGCCTCGGGGTCGTCGCCGTTCACGTGGAAGATCACGGCGCCGATCGATTTGGCGATGTCGGTCGGGTAGGGCGTGAAGCGGATCTGCTTGGGCGTGGCGGTGAAGCCGATCTGGTTGTTGACGATGAGGTGGATCGTGCCGCCCGTGCGGTAGCCGGGCATTTCGGAGAGGCCGAGCGTTTCCTGCACGATGCCCTGGCCGGTGAACGCGGCGTCGCCGTGCAGCGTGATGGGGACGACGCGGTTGCGATCCTTGTCGCCTAAGTACGTCTGCTTCGAGCGCACGATCCCCTGCATGACGGGGTTGACCAGCTCCAGGTGCGACGGGTTCGGCGAGAGCAGCAGGTGGACCTTCTTGCCCGTCGCGGTCGGACGGTCGTTCGTGTAGCCGAGGTGGTACTTCACATCGCCGTCACCCTCGGAGGCATCGGTCTTATTCGTGCCCTCGAATTCGGCGAGGATCACTTCGTACGGCTTGTTCATCACGTGCGCCAGCACGTTGAGCCGCCCGCGGTGGGCCATGCCCAGCACGGCCTCCTCGACGCCGAGCGACGAGCCGTCTTCGATGAGCGTGTTGATGAGCGGGATGAGGGCTTCGGCGCCTTCGAGGCTGAAGCGCTTCTGCCCGATGTAGCGCGTGTGCAGGAACTTCTCGAACTCCTCGGCGGCGACAAGCTGGAACAGGATCGCGCGCTGCTCGGCGGGGCTGAAGTTGGGGCGGTTGAGCATCGGCTCCATCCGTGCGGCAAGCCAGTCGCGCTGCTGCTTGTCGGGGATGTCCATGTACTCGACGCCGATCGTGCGGCAGTACGTGTCGCGGAGCTTTTCGATCAGGTCGCGCAGTGTGCCGTCGAACTCCCCATGGAACCCGCCCCTGACCACGGGCTTGTCCAGGTCGGCCGACGTCAGCCCGAACTCCGAGAGGTTGAGCAACGGGTGGACGGGTCGGTCATGGCCGAGCGGGTCGAGCTTGGCGACGAAGTGGCCCAGTTCGCGGTAGGAGTGGACCAGGTCGTACACGCCGGTGGTGAACAGCCCTTCGCCGTGCGGGGGCTCGCCGGGATGGGTGCCGCCGGGCGTCTGGTTGCGCGCCGCGCCGGCGTCGAAGCCGGCGAAGAACGCGCGCCAGTGCTCCTCGACGTCGCGCGGGTCGCGCTGGTACTGGCTGTAAAGCTGATCGATGTACTCGGCGTTGGCGCGGTTAACGAAATCGAAAGAAGCCATGGTGAACCACATTGCTCCGGAGGCGCGAGATGCCTCGCGTCGACGATGCTCGCGCGCGTCGCGACGTCCCTGGAGCGCGCGAAGGCGACCACGAACCGGCCTCCACACACGCCCCGGGGAGGGACATCTTAGATTATTTTGGCTCCCTGTGACAAAGGGGGTACGACCGACGACCCCTTTTCCGCGCCCGTCGCGATCCCGAGGAGGATTGTTCGTAACCCCCTTGCGCGGGTTGCGTTTTGGGGGGTGGTTGTTCAAGATGGGCGGGCCGATCGAACGCAGCATCCCGGGCCGCCCAGTTTGAGTGGATTTTCGGGCGCATGACCTGCCGATGGTAGTGTCAGGTATCGCACGCGAGCCGCCTCGGAATGGCGGCTGCGCGAACGCGTCGGAACACGCCGGGCGTTCGTCCTGGCCGGGTTGAGCGTGTGTGTCAACCTGGGGTTCCGCCCGCGCGTGGCGATCGGATCATTGAAAGGAGCGCGTCTTGCGTCTTCCCCGCATGCCGTTGAAGGGCCGTAATCTGGCTGTTCTGACTTCCGCCGCCTCGCTGGCCGTCGCTTCGCTGCTGGGCGGGTGCAAGGCGAAGAGCTTCATCGACCCCAGCGAACTCGGTCGTGGCGAGAAGCAGCGGGGCGATACGCTCACGGTCAAGATCATCGACCAGCTTGATCCGGGCCTGGAAGAGATCGATTCCCGATTCCGCGGCGCCCAGGACGTCCAGCCGCAGGACCATGTTTCGGCCACCACCGACTACCAGATCGGGCCGGGCGACGTGGTTGACGTGGCGGTCACCGACCTGACCGGCCAGGGCATTGAAACCGTCAACACCCGCCAGGTAACCGAGAGCGGCAACCTCATTCTCCCGCTGCTGAAGAACCCGATCCGGGTCGAGGACATGACCGAGCCGGAGGTGGCGCAGGCGGTGACGCAGGCGTACAAGAACGAGAACATCATCACGGACGCGCAGGTCGCGGTGACGCTGCGACTGAAGCGCAACCGGACGTACAGCATCCTCGGCGCCATCGAATCGCCGGGCGAGTACGAGATCACGACCAACGATTTCCGCCTGCTCAATGCGATGACGCAGGCGCGAGACGTCTCGCGCAACTTTGCGCTGGGCGTGCGATGGCTCTACATCGTTCGCAAGACGAAGCACGACGCGCCCACCG
>JBAUGM010000765.1:0-1683 GCA_049679725.1 Tepidisphaeraceae bacterium | reverse complement strand
ACTGCCCGACGTCACGCTGCGCAAGCTCGACATCAACCTGAAGCGCATCGCCGTCATCGACGAAGCCGCCGCCGCCAAGGGCGCCGAACCGCTGGCGCTGGCGGACTGGCGGATCACGAACCCCAAGCCGATCGAGATGCTCGGCAAGGATCCCGCGGCGCGCCCGCCCATCGAGCTGAGCCTCACCGGCAAGGTCGATCCGGTCGTCGACTCGGTCGCGATCGGCATCGTGACCGCGCCGTTCGCGCAGCAGCCGACGCTGGCCGTTGGCGTCAACGCCTCCGGCATCAAGGGCGATGGCGTGATCGCGCTGGCGCCTGATCTCAAGGAGCAGATCGACGGCAGCGGCATGACCAGCGGCGTGTTCCTCGCGCACCTTGAGACCACGCTCAAACTCGACCGCCGCTCGCTGGCGGATTTCGCGCTGGTGAAGGGATTCGACGCGAACCTGCTGGTGAAAGGCGTCGAGTTCCGCGCAGCGCCGGACGGGCCGATCCTCGCGGGCGTCGAAGAGATCCGCTCCGAAGGCATTCGCGCCGAGCCCAACGCTGGCATCTACCGCGCCAAGGCGATCGAGGTCACCAAACCGATCGTCCATGCCTATCGCGACAAGGACGGCATCCACGCGCTGGGTCTGGTGATCAAGATGCCCGAGAAGGCCGAGAAGGAAGCGACGCCCACGGAAGAGAAGAAGCCCGAGGCCATCACGGCGGCAGCAGTTGAGCCCGCGCCGATGCAGGGCGAGATCCGCGTCGACCGGTTCCTCATCAGCGGCATCGACGCCAGCGTCGAGGACCGCTCGGTGCAGCCGCCCGTGCGCGTGCCGATCACCGGCCTGGACGTCGAAGTGCGCGACTTCACGACGCGCGCGCTGGTCGAGGATCGGCCATTCCGCTTCAACGCGATCGTCAACTCCGGCAAAGTGAACGTGCCCAAACCCCTCGCGAAGGACGAGTACGTGCAGCGCGACCTGTTCTCGCAGATCGTCGCCAGCGGCAAGGTGTCGCTCTACCCCCAGACCAAGGGGTGGGCGAAGAACGCGGTGAACGGGTTCGAGCTGGGCGCGCTGCAGGGGCTCGCGAAGGAATACGGCGTCGACCTCTACGGCGGCGTGTTCGACAGCAACGTCGAGCTGCGCTTCAAGGGCGACGGCGACATCGATACGAAGTCGCGCCTGATCTTCACCGACCTGCAACTGGCCGAGCCCCCGGACGGGCCGATCCAGAAGTTCCTGAAGCTGTCGACGCCGCTCGACGCGGTGATCGTCGCGCTGCAGGACCCCAGCGGCGGGATCACACTGCCGCTGAACGTGCCGATTAAAGAGGGCGAGCCCCAGGGCATCGCCGGCGCCGCGGTGGGCGCGGTGGGCAGCGTCATCGTCACCGCCATCGCCAGCGCGCCGATCAAGGCCGCCAGCGCGGTCACCGGCCTCGTCGGCCTCGGACCGAAGAAGAAGTCGCGCGACGCCGAGCCGCCCATCGTGCTGGCCTTCTCGCCCGCCGACACCGGGCTGGCGACCGAGTCGCGGGCGGCGCTCGACAAGCTGATCGCGCGGATGGAGCGCGATGACGATCTTCAGGTCACCGTGAAGCACGAGCTGGGGACGAACGACATCGCCCGCGCGCGCGTGCTCGTCAACCCGTCGCCCGAGGCGGCGGCGGCGCTGGCGGAGCAGTTGCGGGA
>JBAUGM010000764.1:0-3825 GCA_049679725.1 Tepidisphaeraceae bacterium | reverse complement strand
GTCGACGTCGCCGCCAGCGCGGCCGCGAGGAACTCGCGCCGCGGCATCGACCGCGCGGTTGGGATCGTTGGCTCCGCCAGGGCCATGCCGCTATATGTATCGCATCGGATCGAATTTGCGAAAGGCGGCGACGCGGGATGAAGTTTCAACGTTCCCTGATCCTTGCACTCCTGCTGGCGGTCCTTCCCGCGACGCTCACGCGCGCGAGCGACGCGCCGCCAACCACTCGGCCGACCTACCAGAACCCACTCGACATCGAGATCGCCGACCCGTTCATATTCCGCGAGGGCGGCACGTACTACCTCTACGGCACCGCCGCGGGCGATGGGCTCTTCGTCTGGACGTCGGCCGATCTCGTGAACTGGACGAACCGCGGCCACGCGTTCAAGCGGACGCCGGACACGTGGTCGCGCCGCGACTTCTGGGCGCCGGAGCTGTTCAAGCACGACGGCAAGTATTACCTCCACTTCACCGCGCTGGGCGGCCGAGAGAAGGATCGCCGGCAGCGCCGCGTCGTGCTCGCCGAGGGCGAGTCGCCGCTGGGGCCGTTCAAGGAGATCAAGGCGCCGTGGTTTGACGGCGTCGATCGACCCGTCATCGACGGCCACGTCTTCCGTGATCTCGAAGGCCAACTCTACCTCTACTCCGTCCACCTCGACTCGCCGCCGAAGCAAAAGTGCTTCGAGATCCACGTCCGCAAGCTCGACGAGAAGCTTCAGCCCGCGCTGGAAACGACGATGTGCATCTCGCCGTCGCAGGAATGGGAAGGCGAGCTGGTGAACGAGGGCCCGTTCGTCCTCCGCCACGGGGACACGTATCTCCTCACGTGGTCGGCCAACCCGTACTGGGACCGCAACTACAGCGTCGGCATCGCGACGGCCACGTCCCCGCTCGGCCCGTGGACGAAATCGACCAGCGGCCCGATCCTCAAACCGAGCGATCACGTCTCCGGCCCCGGGCACCACAGCTTCATCGAATCGCCGGACGGGAAGGAACTGTTCATCGCCTACCACGTCCACCGCGACGCGAAGAATGGCAGGGGCGGGCGGTTGATGGCGATCGACCGCGCCCGAATCATCAGCATCGAAGCCGGGCCGACGATCCAAGTGAATGGCCCGACGCACACCGCACAGCCGATGCCGTCCGGGGCGCCGACACGGTGATTCATCGTGGCTTGGGCGTCCCGCCCGAGCGTGTGCGCAACGCCTCGGGAAACGCGAAGACCGCCAAGAGCGCAAAGATCGCCAAGGAAGAGTGAGAACCTGCGCCTCTTCTTTGCGCTCTTGGCGATCTTTGCGTTTGATTCGCCAGCAGTTTCCGACGAACATCCGCCTCGCGATTTCGTTTCTCTTAATGCGATGAAAACACATCCGAACAAGACATCGTCGCGCAACGGAAAGAAGGCGAGCCCTTCCTCCCGCATCGTGCCCGTCGGCCTCACTCAGATGGCCTGCGCGGACGACTTTCGCAAGAACCTCGCACGCCAGTCCCGCCTCATCGAGCAGGCGGCCAAGCGCGGCGCGAAGGTCATCTCGACGCAGGAGCTCTTCGGGAGCCAGTACTTCTGTCAGGTCGAGGACCACCGCTTCTTTAAGCTGGCCGAAACCATCCCCGGCCCCAGCACCGACGCGTTCACGAAGCTGGCGAAGAAGCACAAGGTCGTCATCGTCGCCTCGCTCTTCGAGAAGCGTGCCGATGGCCTGTATCACAACACCGCCGTCGTCATCGACGCGGACGGGCGGATCCTCGGCATCTACCGCAAGATGCACATCCCGGATGACCCGCTCTACTACGAGAAGTTCTACTTCACGCCGGGGGACACCGGTTTTCGCACGTGGAACACCGCCTACGCGAAGATCGGCGTCCTGATCTGCTGGGACCAGTGGTTCCCCGAAGGCGCGCGCCTCACCGCCCTCCAGGGCGCGCAGATCCTCTTCTACCCCACCGCCATCGGCTGGCACCCCACCGAGAAGGCGGAGTACGGCGAAGCCCAGCACGACAGTTGGGAACTCATGCAGCGCAGCCACGCCGTCGCCAACGGGTGCTACGTCTGCGCCCCCAACCGCATCGGCCTCGAAAAAATCCTCGGCCCAGACGGCAAACCGGTCAGCGACGACGGCATCCAGTTCTGGGGCCAGTCGTTCGTTGCCGCGCCGAACGGTCAGGTCATTCACCGCGCATCAGTCGACAAGGAAGAGGTGATCGTCGTGCCGTGCGATCTCGACAAGGTCGAGTTCAGCAGGACGCACTGGCCGTTCCTGCGCGATCGCCGGATCGACGCGTACGGGAATATGACGAAGCGGTTTGTGGATGCGGTGTAGGCACGCGGCTGGCCCGGCGATACGATCGCAGCAGGAGATTCGTATGGCTATAGCTGCCCCCCCCGTAGTCCTCGCTCGCGTCGAAACGCTGGTTGCGGAGCACCGACGACTACAAGACGAGCCGTTGCTGCTTGCCATTTACTATGAACCGAACCGCAACCCCGGCGACATCTTTGTCTTTGAGGTCATCGACGGCTTCGGCAGCGACACGATTGACGAGGAGCGGAAGCTGTTTGAAGTTGCATATGCTTCCACCCCTTCCTTCCAAATGAACGCAGGACAGAAGCTCCGCTTGATCCTGACGAATCCCCAGGAACTCGCGGTCGCTTGTCGAGACGAATGGCCGTTGCTGGTCGAATTGCGCGATGCGATCGCCAGCGGTCGCGCGGTGACGATCTATGCCGACCCAGCTCGCCCGGAACTGGAAGCGAGCCTGCATGCCTGAAGCGGGTGCACATCTATGGATCTCTCAAGCTGATTCCGACCGCTTCGCCGCAGAACGAGTGCTCGATCCCGCGCAGCACCGCACATACTGCCAGACCATTGCGAAGTACCAGCAGGTCGTGGAGAAGTCGATTAAGTCGATCGCCGCCGGTTACCGAGACCGGCTCCTCCTGTCAGTCCCGATCGGTTACTCACATGACGTGGCACGCATCGCGTCCGCTTTGCGACGGCCGGCCCGACCCCAAGATCCCGCTGACATCCAGCACCACGTGAACCGGCTGCTGACCGAGCACGTGGTAAACGAGATCAAGGCACTTGATGGGTTGGCTCCGCGGCGGCCGCCGCCAGGCGGCCTCCATGCGCGCAACACCGAATATCCCTTCGAGACGATCGCCGGCGCGTGGATCGCACCGGCATTGCAGGACGTATTCTCGATCAATGACGTGAATCGTTTCCGTCAACTCGCGGACCGCGTATATCGCGAGGCCAAGGAAATCGTTTCCGCGCTTCGGCGCTGACGACAGCCGGAGGTTCGCGTAAACGGAAGCAGCGATGGACTCGGAGAAGATGGCAACGACAAAGGTATTGGATCGAACACCGTCGGAGTTGGGCTATACCTTTCCCCCCGAATGGGCCCCGCACACCGGCACGTGGTTCAGTTGGCCGCGGCCGGAGGGGATTTCGTTTCCCGGCAAGTACCACACCGTGCCGGAGAACCTCGCGCGGATCATGTGCGAGATTCAGGCGCGCGAGCAGGTACACGTCAACGTCCCGAACGAAAACTGGGAACACATCGTTCGCCAACAGTTGAAAGAGCACGGCTGCCCGACGCGGAACGTCTTCTTCCACCACATCAAGACGAACGAAAGCTGGTGCCGCGACCATGGGCCGGCGTTCGTGCTGACAGAAAGGGGCGAGGGGAGAGGGGCGAGGGGCAAGCGAAAGGCAGCCATTGTGGATTGGGGATTCAACGCGTGGGGCGGGAAGTATCCGCCCTACGATGACGACGACGCCGTGCCGACGCGGATCGCGGAGGAGCTGAAGCTGCCGGTGTTTTATC
>JBAUGM010000763.1:0-1972 GCA_049679725.1 Tepidisphaeraceae bacterium | reverse complement strand
GCGCCGGGTTGCTTGAGATGTTTTGAAGGAACGCTTTGCGGTTCTGGCGGATTGTGTGTTAGTGGAAGAGGAACGGAGCGCAGCGGAGCGGCGAGAAAGTCGATCCTGAACAAGGAGACCTGCGATGCGTGGGACAAACCTTTCCCGCCCGGCGTGGCGACGCCGGCGACCGTGCGCGTTTACGCTCATCGAGCTGCTCGTCGTGATCGGCATCATTGCCATCCTGATCGCACTCCTGCTGCCGGCGCTGAAGCGGGCCCAGGACGCGGCGCGCACCACCGCTTGCCTGAGCAACCTCCGCCAGATCGGCATCGGCTTTCAGATGTACTCCCAACTCAGCGGAGGGTGGCTGGCCAACGCCGGCAAGGGCGGGAATTTCCTCTTGAAGCCGTCGGCGGAAGGGGGGCGGAACTGCACGTATGCCGAGCGGTTGGTTTTGCAGTCGGCCATCAAACAGCGCGCCGACTTCACCGTGCACAGTCCCGTGAACGGCAAGGGCATGTTTCGTTGCCCCAACGCGGATGGGGCGTATCAGCAGGGGAACTTCGGCTCCGACTACAACGGCTACGGGATGAACCGGTACGTAATGCCCGAATTGCCCCCCCCCGGCACGATCGGTTTTATCAAGTACGCGAAGCTGAGAAACGACAGGATCCTGCTCGTTGACGGATACAAAGTGATCAACGTCGGCACGGTCAAGGCCTACAACACCGGCGCGTTTAATGTCGGAATCCAGGCCGCCTACCTTCGCCACGGCCGCCAGATCCGGTCGGGGTTTAACTCCTACAGCGGCGCCAATTATCTGTTCCCCGACGGGCATGCCGAGTGGAGCGAGGAATACCACAACACCGGGCACATGACGCCGGGCAATAAGTGGACCCACCCCATTTACCTCAACACCAAGAACTTCGTCTTCTTCCAGGAGCAAAACTGACCTCGCTCAATGCCGGTAGAGAGAGAGGCCATCTAATGTTGCCGTCAACAGTGGACGCCCGATGCGAGGCTCCGCTCGGAATCCGCTCCGATGCGGCCCCCGCCACGAGCTGCGCGCCCGCGTCACCATCCAGAAACCTCTCCATCAACGCCTACTTCCGCACCACCGCCGAGCGGCACGTGCCGCGCTACCGCTACGCCGGGCAGGACTTCGCGCGCTGGCAGGCCGAGCTGCTCCCCGCCGTCCGTGCGACGCTCGGCCGGATGCCTGATCGCGTCCCGCTCAACGCACAGGTGCAGGCCGAGTGGCGCGAGGGCGGACTCGTGAAGCAGCGCGTGATCTTCGACGTCGAGGAAGGCCTCGCCGCCGTCGCCTACGTCTTTCGCCCGGAGGCGAGCAACGGCCATCGGCTGCCCGCGATCCTCGCCTGCCACGGGCACGGGCCGTTCGGCAAGGAGGCGGTCATGGGCAACCGCTCGTCGCCGCAACTCGTTGCCGAGATCGAATCGCAGAACTACGACTACGGCCTCCGCATGGCGCAGGCGGGGTTCGTGACGATCGCCATCGACTGGCGCGGCTTCGGCGAGCGCGACGACCGCCGCAAGCCCAACAGCCACGGCCTCGGTCATGACATCACGCCCGGCCGGGACCTGTGCAACCAGCATTACCTCCGCGCGAGCCTCCTGGGCATGACGGTGCTCGGCATGGACCTGCACGATGCCGCGTGCGCGCTGGATTACCTTTGCCAGCAGCCGTTCGTCGACGCCGATCGCATCGGCGTGATGGGGCTCAGCTTCGGCGGGACGATGGCCACGTGGATGGCGCTGTGCGACGACCGCATCAAGGCCGCCGACGTCATCTGCTACAGCGACCGATTCGCCGACTTCGGCATGCGCGACGTCAACCTCTGCGGCAGCCAGATCACGCCGGGCCTGTACGCCCTGTGCGACCTGCCCGACCTGCAGGGCCTCATCGCCCCCAGGCCGCTGCTCGTCGAGATCGGCGCGTACGATGCGTGCTTCAAGATCGAGTCGGCCA
>JBAUGM010000762.1:0-2469 GCA_049679725.1 Tepidisphaeraceae bacterium | reverse complement strand
ACCGCACCACTGACAACGGACAGTCTTACGCCGTTGCTTCTTCCTTCTTCTCACCTTCCGCCGGCGCCGCGGCCGCCGCCGGAGCGGGCTTCGCCTTCTGGAACTTGCGGAACTTCAGTTGCTTGTGCTCAAAGCCGCTCTTCTTCAGGAGCGACGAGACGGTTTCGCTCGGCGTCGCGCCGACGTCGAGCCAGTGCTTGCAGCGATCGATCTTCGCGACGAACTGCTTGCTCTGATCCTTCTCGAGCGGATCGTAGTGACCGAGCTCTTCAATCACGCGCCCATCACGGGCCGAGCGGGAATCGATCGCGCTCAGTCGGTAGTAGGCGTGATTCGTCCGCCCCATCCGCTTCAATCTCAACTTCACTGCCATGAAGATCGTCTCCAAATCGCTTAAGTTCAAGGGAATCCGGGAGTATAGCAGCGGGACCGAGCTTTACAAGAACTCGGTGGGTGTTGCGTTGCGGTGTAGCCGACGAGCTTGCTCGCGGTAACCTCCGGACACGGCGAGCAAGCTCGCCGGCTACACCAGACCAGATGCTTCCCCCGCCCTAAATGTCGGTGAGGACGCTACTTCTGCGCCTTCTCCACCTTCGCCCACGTGTCACGCAGGGATACGGTGCGGTTGAACACGAGGTTCCCCGGCTTGGAGTCGGGATCCACGACGAAATAGCCATGTCGCTCGAACTGGTAGCGGGTTCCGACCGGCGCGTCGCGCAGGCTGGGTTCCACGCGCGACCCGGGGAGCACCTCGAGCGACTTCGGATTGAGGTTGACCTTCCAGTCCTGGCCCTCGGGAACATCCTCCGGGTCGGGCTTGGAGAACAGGTGGTCGTACAGGCGCACCTCGGCCGGGATCGACTCAGCCGCGCTGACCCAGTGAATGGTGCCCTTCACCTTTCGCCCATCCGGCGAATCCCCGCCTTTCGTCGCGGGATCGTAGGTGCAGTGGACCTCGGTCACTTCGCCCTGCTCGTTCTTCACGATGTGCGTGCAGCGGACGAAGTACGCGTAGCGCAGCCGGACTTCGTTCCCCGGCGTCAGTCGGAAATATTTCGGCGGCGGGACCTCTCGAAAATCGTCCTGCTCGATGAACAGCTCGCGCGAGAACGGCACCTTGCGCGAGCCCGCGGCCGCGTCCTCCGGGTTGTTCACCGCGTCGAGTTCCTCCGTCTGACCTTCCGGATAGTTGTCGATCACGAGCTTCAACGGTCGCAGCACGCCCATCACGCGCGGGGCGCGCTTGTTCAGGTCATCGCGGAGGAAGCTCTCCAGCAGTTGGATGTCCGTCGTGCTGTTGAACTTGTTCATGCCGATGTGCTTGCAGAACGCGCGGATCGACTCCGGCGTGTAGCCGCGACGACGGAATCCGCTCAGCGTCGGCATGCGCGGGTCGTCCCAGCCGTTGACGATTCTTTCCGTCACGAGTTGCATCAGCTTGCGCTTGCTCAGCATCGTGTACGTGAGGTTCAGCCGCGCGAACTCGATCTGCTGCGGGTGCCAGATCTGTTTCTCCTTCGGCCGATCCTTGTTCACCGCGTCGATGAACCAGTCGTACAGCGGCCGATGGTTCTCGAACTCCAGGCTGCACAGCGAGTGCGTGATCCGCTCCAGCGAGTCCTCGAACCCGTGGGCCCAGTCGTACATGGGGTAGATGCACCACTTGTCACCCGTGTTGTGGTGCGTCTCGTGGAGGATGCGGTACATGACGGGATCTCGCAGATTGAAGTTCGGCGAACCCATGTCGATCTTCGCGCGCAGCACGCGGCTGCCGTCGGGGAACTCGCCCTTCTTCATGCGATCGAGCAGGTCGAGATTTTCCTCGATCGAGCGGTTGCGAAAAGGGCTTTCCGCGCCGGCGGACGTCGGCGTCCCACGCGTCTTGCGGATCTGCTCCGCCGTCTGATCGTCCACGTACGCGAGCCCCTTCCTGATCAGCTCGACGGCATATTCGTACATCGTGTCGAAATAGTCGCTCGCCCACAGCTCCTTCGACGGCTTGAACCCGAGCCACGCGACGTCGGCCTCGATGCCTTTGACGTACTCTTCCTCTTCCTTGGCGGGGTTGGTGTCGTCATAGCGGAGATTGCACGTCCCGCCGTACTCCTCGGCAACGCCGAAGTTCAGGCAGATGGCTTTCGCATGCCCGATGTGGAGGTAACCGTTGGGTTCCGGCGGGAAGCGCGTGGCGACGCGGCCATTCCACTTCCCGGTGCGGATGTCTTCCTCGATCGCGCGGCGGATGAAGTCGAGCGAGGTCGGTTCTTCGCTGTTCTTGTCGTTCTTCTCTTTGGCGTCCATTCCGGTCATGTCCTTAGCACTTGACGATGTCCCTCACCGCGGGTCGTCGCTGATGATAGTCTCAACGCCAAGGCCGATCACGCGCCGGACGATGCGGACGCAAGCCGAGGGTGTAGCGCTCATTCTTGGCGATCCGCATTCACTCCCTCTTCCCGGTACGCCGGGGAG
>JBAUGM010000761.1:0-9622 GCA_049679725.1 Tepidisphaeraceae bacterium | reverse complement strand
AGAGGGAGTGGGAGCGCGACGGGAAGTTTTCGTGAGCGCGAAACGGGCTCTTAATCGCCGCAGGCTTCATCGAGTTGGTTCTGATTGGCGTAGTTGTCCAGGTTGGGGCGGCGGAACGCTCGCGCATCGGGCGCGCCCTTGTTGCTCAGGCGCGCATCCTCCACCTCGATCGTCATCCGCGCGCCGTTCTCGGTGAACAGCAGATCGTACTTCCCGGGAACCTGCGGCCGCTGGTCCTTCTCGACGCCTTCGAGATCGACCGGGCGGTGCTGCGAGAGGTACGCGCGGAGCAGGATCCGCCCGTCCTGGCCGAAGAGGTTCACGAGCCGCGGGCGCAGCGTCTTGCGGTCGTACCAGACTTCCTTGATCGCGACGAACCGGTCGAGCTGCGGCTGGATCCACGTGAACATGTAGACGTCTTCGTCATTGTTGAACTTCATCACCGGCGCGGGGAAGCGCGCGAAGTTCGGATCGATCGTGAACACGCCAAGCACTTCCATCAGCAGGTCCGGCCGCATCGGGATCGGCTGGATGCACGGCTTGCCCAGGTGCTCCATCCGGCCGTGCCAGATCGTGTCCACTTTCTCGTACGGCACGCCAAGCCAGTACTCCTGGGCGTTGCACCCGAGCTCGAACATCCTGGTGCCCAGCGCGTGCGAGCCGTTCATGAACAGATTGTTCGGCGCCTGGTACATGATGACGCCGCGGCCGTCGACGTTGGTCGTCCGCTTCTTTCCATCCTTCGCCTGCTCGATGATGACGGCGGCGAACGCGTGCCGCATCCAGAGCGTGGGCAGGCGTTCGTTGTTCGCGTTGATCCGGCTGACGACATCGGTCATCGACTCGGTCGGCCCGTCGTACCAGCGGAGTGGCTTCTTCGTCACGCGCGGGCCGCAGCCGGCGCTGAAGACAGCGCACGCGACCAGCATCATGCCGAGCGCGGCGATGCGCCTCCGACTTCCGAGGGTGGAGATCCTTCGGAGTACCTCAGGATGACACGGGGAATGGTTCATGCGGTCGGGGTCAGAGTTCTTCGTTGAGGATCTCGCCGAGCTGCTGGCTGACTTCGCCGACCTGTTCTTCCGTCAGCTTCGGGTTCAGCAGGTCGAGGCGATCGTCGCGGCCCTTGAAGCGGACGGTCCACAGCTCGCGCTCGCCCCCGTCCCCCTCGTGGCGGGTCGTTTCGTAAATCAGCATGCGCTTGCGCATCAGGATGAGCCCGAGCACGAAGCGGAAGTTGAGCTTCGCGGGCTCTTGAACTTCGGCGAGGCGCTCGAAGAGCTGGCAGAGGACCTCGTCGTCGACGAACAGTTTCTTCTTCAGTTCCGTCTTCGGCATGATCGTCTGCCAGAACGCGACGACGTCCTTGCGGTCGAACTCGGGCCAGGCGGACGTCGACACGTCCACGCGCTCGAACCCCATCGGCGTCTCGCGCAAGGCGGCCATGAACTTCTCATCCGGCGCGATCGGCTGACCCGTGACGGCGCAGCGGCCCAGTGGGCGTGCGACGTCGTAACCAGATTGCGACTTGTTGCCGGTAGCGGGAGCGGCCGTGCTCATGGTGAACCTCCGTGGCGCGAACGATAACGGGAAACGCGCACCGAATCACGGGGGAAAGCGGGGAAGGTCATCCGGGCGTGGACTTGAGCGGGAGGGCGAGGCTCCGCCCGAGCCGTCTCTCATCACCCCGCCGCCCGAAGGTCCTTCCTTCGCCTCACATCCTCCGCCGTTTCACCCGGTCGTAGGCGTCGCTGCGACGGCGCTTTCGCGAGCGTTCTTCGTCGCCGGTGCCCTGGCAGACGATCTCGTAAAGCGTCGCCCGCGCATCGCCGGAGCGGCGGAGGATTCGGCCGAGACGCTGCTTGGCCTGGCGCGTCGAGGCGAGCCCGCCGATGACGACGGCGACCTTCGCCGCGGGAACGTCGACGCCCTCGTCCAGGACCTGGTTCGCGACCAGGACGGGGAATCGCCCATCGGCGAATCTCTCGAGCACCTCGCGGCGCTCGCGCTTGCGCGAGTGGCTCAGCAGCGTCGGCACGAGGAATCGGCGGGAGACGTCGATCGCCATCGCGTTGGAGCCGGCGAAGACGATCACGCGCTCGCCCGCGTGCAGGCGGAAGAGGTCCTCCAGCACGCGCAGCTTGTCGGCGGCGCGGTCTTCGATCGATTTCCTGAGATGGAAGGCTTTCTGCGCCAGGCGGGCGCCGGGATCGGCGCCGGACTCGGCGCAGAGATCTTGCCACGTGTATGCCGGCGGCTTGAAGCCCGGCGCGGTCTGCTCGCGCAGTTCCTGTTGCCGGCGGATGATGAAGGTTCGAATCGTATCGGACGCGCCGTCGTACGTTTGCTGCTCCGCGTCGCTCAGGTTGACCGGAACGCGCACGACCTCGTAGTCCGCCAACGCCCCGCCCCGCGCTTCGGCGATCTCCTGGCGATAGACGATCGGGCCGATCAGCGCGTCGAGGTCGACGTGCCGGCCGTCGGCGCGATCGGGCGTTGCGGTCAGTCCCAGGCGCATCGGCGCGGCGCAGAACATCGCCGCCTCACGATAGCATCGCCCCGGCAAATGATGGGCCTCATCGAAGATGACGAGGCCGAAGCGGTCGCCCAGCTCCGGCATGCGGGCGTAAGCGCTGTCGTAGGTGGTGACGGTGACGGGCTGGGGGTTGAAGATCGAATCGCCGACGATGCCCGCGTCGCAGCCGAGGCCGCGGAGGATGCGGCGGTGCCACTGGTGCATCAGGTCGCGCACCGGCGCGACCACGAGCGTCGCCACCCGCGCGCGAGCCATCGCGGCCAGCGCGACTTCGGTCTTGCCCGTGCCGGTGGGCATGACGATGACGCCGCGCCCATTGCCGCGCTCCCATGCGTCCAGGGCCTGCGTCTGCGCGGCGTGAAGGCGCGGCAGTTCAAGCCGCGGCCACGCCACGCGCGGGGGAACCCGCACGCGATCGAAGAGCCGAACGTGAACGTCACGCAGCAGGTCGCGTCGCTCGGCGGCGTAGTGGATGGCATGGGTGCGGAGACACCCGACCCGCGCGTCAAACGTCCATCCGTCGCGCGACGGTAGGCCGCGCAGGAGCAGCGTCCCGCGATCGAACGTCAACTCGACCGGCGATCGGATCACATCGGACGGCATCACGCGGCGGGGAGTCTACAGCAAAAAAGAACCCCGATCCTTTCGGACCGGGGTTCGTGTGAAAACGCTGGCAGTGACCTACTTTCCCGCTGAAGCAGTATCATCGGCTCCGCAGGCTTAACGACCGTGTTCGGAATGGGAACGGGTGTGACCCTACGGATATAGCCACCAACGAAGGTCCCGCCGGCCATTTCTGACCGGCGGGACTGGTATTGGACCAGTGAATGTTTCGAGGTTCGTCCGCGTTTATCGTCGAACAGATCTTTTTGGATCAACCTGACCCACCTTGATCACGAACCACCATCGAGCGAAGCGCTACGCTTCACTGTGAGGATGATCGATAAAAGTGGTCAAGCAATCGACCGTTAGTACCGGTAACCTGAAGATCTTTCGATCCGTACAGCTCCGGCCTATCAACCGGGTGGTCTACCCGGGGTCTCTCGGCCCGAAGGCCATGGAATCCTCGTCTTGGCAGAGGCTTCACGCTTAGATGCTTTCAGCGTTTATCCTTTCCCGACATAGCTACCCAGCCGTGCCCTTAGCAGGACAACTGGTACACCAGGGGTCAGTCCATCCAAATCCTCTCGTACTATGGATGATTTGCCGTCAAGATTCCTTCGCGCACAGCAGATAGGGACCGACCTGGCTCACGCCGGTCTGAACCCAGCTCGCGTACCACTTTAATTGGCGAACAGCCAAACCCTTGGGACCGCCTACAGCCCCAGGATGTGATGAGCCGACATCGAGGTGCCAAACCGCATCGCCGCTATGGACGCTCGGATGCGATCAGCCTGTTATCCCCAGCGTACCTTTTATCCGTTGAGCTATGGCCCTTCCACACGGGACCACAGGATCACTAAGGCCGACTTTCATCTCTGCTCGAGGTGTCCCTCTCGCAGTCAAGCAGGCTTCTACCTTTACGCTCGACGAACGATTGCCAACCGTTCTGAGCCTGCCTTTGCACTCCTCCGTTACTCTTTTGGAGGAGACCGCCCCAGTCAAACTAACCGCCTAGCACGGTTCCCTGCCCGGATTCACGGGATCAGGGTGAGATGACGAATGCAAACAGGGTGGTATTTCACATTGTGGCTCCCCCCTGGCCGGAACCAGGGGATCAACGCCTCCCACCTATACTACGCAGTCCACACCCGGCATCAGTACCAGGTTATAGTGAAGGTGCATGGGGTCTTTCCGTCTTGCTGCGCGAAGGCGGTATCTTCACCGCCACTTCAATTTCACCGAGTCTGCGGTTGAGACAGTAGTCCAGTCGTTACGCCGTTCATGCGCGTCGGAACTTACCCGACAAGGAACTTCGCTACCTTAGGACCGTCATAGTTACGGCCGCCGTTTACCGGTGCTTCGGTTGCCAGCTTTAGGGCGAACCCCTGACCGACTTCCTTAACATTCCGGCACCGAGCAGGCGTCACTCTGTATACATCCTCTTGCGAGTTAGCACAGAGCTGTGTTTTTGATAAACAGTCGCCAGACTCACTTCCTGCGCCCTCTCCAATGAAGGAGGAGGGTCCCCTTATCCCGAAGTTACGGGGAAAAATTGCCTAGTTCCTTAACCGCAGTTCTCTCGAGCGCCTTAGGATATTCTCCTCACCTACCTGTGTCAGTTTTAGTACGGATGACAGTATCGTACCTCGCGCACTCTTCTCGGACCTCTCTCCACAGACTTCGGCAACAAAGCGGCCTCGAGCCTCAGGCTTGACGCCTGAAGCAACCTCCACGTCTAACCGGAGGATCTGCCTTGAAAAGCCACATGCGCGAGGATCAAACCTTTACTGCCAGCACGGGAATATTAACCCGTTGTCCATCGACTACGCCTTTCGGCCTCGCCTTAGGATCCGGCTAACCCTGGGCGGATTTACCTTCCCCAGGAAACCTTAGGTTTTCGGCGTGCAGGATTTTCACCTGCATTATCGTTACTCATACCGGCATTCTCGCTTGTACACGCTCCACCACTCCTTACGGTATGGCTTCGACGCGGAGTACAACGCTCATCTACCGATCCGCATTGCTGCGGATCTCGCTGCTTCGGTATCCAGCTTATTCCCGATCATTTACGGCGCTACTGTTCTCGACCAGTAAGCTATTACGCACTTTTTAAATGGTGGCTGCTTCTAAGCCAACATCCTGGCTGTCACAGAACAATAACTTCCTTCCGAACTGAGCTGAATTTAGGGACCTTAGCAGACGATCTGGGTTGTTTCCCTTTTGACCGCGAAGATTATCCCTCGCGGACTCACTCCTGAGATAGTCTCTTGGGTATTCGGAGTTTGATAGAAGCGTGTAGGCGGGTAGCCCCACGTCTTCTTTCAGTAGCTCTACCCCCCAAGAGTAGTGGCTCAAGGCTGCCCCTAAAGGCATTTCGATGAGAACCAGATATCTCCCCGTTTGATTAGACTTTCACTCCTCCCCACAGGTCATGCCAGAACTTTTCAACGTTCACGGCTTCGAGCCTTCTGTCCCTTTTACGGGACATTCACTCTGCCCATGGGTAGATCACGGGGTTTCGGGCCGCAAGCCTGCAACTTCACGCCATCTTAAGACTCGCTTTCGCTACGGCTCCGGTGCTTGACACCTTAGCCTTGCTGCAGACATGCACTCGCCGGTCCATTATGCAAAAGGTACGCCGTCACACATTGCCCTTTCGGGCCATAGTGCTCCGACCGCTTGTAAGTGTATGGTTTCAGGTGCTTTTAACTCAGCTAATAGCTGTGCTTTTCATCATTCAATCGCCCTACTAGTTCACTATCGGTCATCAAGTAGTATTTAGCCTTGGCCGGTGGTCCGGCCAGCTTCACACCAGATTCCACGAGTCTGGTGCTACTCTGGTACGCCTCTCAACGGGGACCTGATCCTGTCGCATACGGGACTTTCACCCTCTTTGGTGCAACTTTCCAGAAGCTTCCGCTAGGATCGGTTTTGTAACCCCTCAAGGCGCCCGCAACCCCGGGACGAATCCCGGTTTGGGCTATGTCCGCTTTCGCTCGCCGCTACTTACGGAATCAATGTCTTTTTCTTTTCCTCTGGGTACTTAGATGTTTCAGTTCCCCAGGTTCGCTCTGACACCGGCTATACATTCACCGGGCAGTAATTGGGAGTGACCCCAACTGAGTTTCCTCATTCAGAAATCTCCGGATCAACGCTCGTTTGCCAGCTTCCCGGAGCTTATCGCAGGCTACCACGTCTTTCGTCGCCTCTTGATGCCAAGACATCCACCATACACCCTTAGTAGCTTGACCACATTTATCGATCACCGTCGCGTCCCTCGATCCAGTCTGACTGGAGCTTCGGAACCAGCAGGGCGTGCCGTGACAGTTGCAACCGTGCGCTAAACAAGCCGTCCGGTTGACGCGATCGCTAACGGGTCAGATCGCCAAAAAGGTGCTCGACGACTCCCCACCCGACAGAAAGACCAAATGGGCGGGAGTCGCGGAGGTTTTTGCTTCCTTCGCCTCCAGTGACGGAAAAGCGAAGGCCAATAAACCTTTGAACCTCGTCATTCACTTGTCAAAGAGCAACAACTCAGGCCCGAAAGACACCCGCGACTCAAGTCGCTGGGCTCTCTTGCAGGAGTTGTCCCGCCGAACGCGGGTGAGTCAATCCCATCGGGATGGACTCATCCAAGTTCGGCCGATGCTTACCCCGGGACAATTTTCGTTCTTGTCCCTCGTCGTCTCGTCACCGACGCTTGTCTGTGACCTGGTTGTGACAGGATCACTGCGACTAGCTGCGGCGTGATTCAGACCGACTGTTGATCAAACCTGATCTACCTCGGGGTTTCGTCTTCTTCGCTGCGTCCGCTTCTTTGCTGCGTCCGCGTCACCCGTCGTTCAGGTGAGGGGGCGGAGTATACGTCTGGTTTTCGTCGCGTCAAGCCCTGACACTGCAATTTTTATCGCACGCTTAACCGTTTCCAAGGCGCGACTTAAACAGTACGCCGCGGGAACCGGCTGGGTTCAACGCGGGGCGGAAAAATAGCGGACGGTTCCGGAGAGTTCAAGGGCTAAAAACAGGAAAACAGCGAACTGACAAGACGAAACCCCCTGTCACGGCGTCCGCCGATCAGCCCGCCGCCTCTTTGCGCTCACTTGGCCCTGGCTGGAACGTTCCATCAGGGAGGAGGCGTTTCGCAGGGAGAACCATGCCGCAGTGGTATGTTCGAGCACGGTTGCCGTTACCTGTCGTGGTCGTAGTCGCGATCGGAGTCCTCGGAACACTCGGGGGCTGTCGCGAGCGGACGCCGGATCCCTTCCCGCCCGATGTCCTGTCCGCTCAGTCGCGGCGGGTCAACGAACTCGACGGAATGAAGACGATCCGCTCGGCCTTCGTCGCTGGGGACGCCAGGGTCGTTTGCGTCTCGCACCCCTTCGCGCAGCAGCTCCCGAGCTTGGCGCCTTTGCCAGGTCGGAATGTCTGAATGAGCTGCCGCCCCACCATCGCAACGCACGTGGCGACCAGGGCGAAGACGAGAAGATGTTGCAGCCAAATTGGCATTCGGTCACGCGAAGAACGTGGAGACGTCGATCGCGGCATCCGATCGGTTTAAGGGTGCGATCAGAGCGCCGATGTTCAGCGTCTGCTGCTGCGCGTACTTGAACCCGAATGTCGCCAACGGATCTTCAAGCGGCTCCCGGTACACTTCGATCCGCCGGGCATCGGTATTGATGATCCAGTATTCCGGTACCCGCGCCCCGGCATATTCGGTAGCCTTTGCGCGATCAAACACCAGCGAGCTATCGGCCACCTCGACGACCAGCTCCGCACGGGACGGATGCGGCTTGCGCATCGCATCGTCGTGCGTGCAGACCGCGGCATCCGGCTCCGGTATGCTGTCACCGGGGGTGATGAGGGACAGTTGCATGCGCACTTCAAACGGTGCTTTGAACGTGTCGGTGAGGTAGCGGTTCAGCTTCATGATGCCGAATGCGTGCGGGTGTCCGTGCGGAGCCATTTCGATGATCTCCCCACGAAAAAGATAGACCCGTTGCCTGTCGAACGCACCATGCTCGATCAGATCCAGGTACTCCTGCTTCGTCCACTTCTTCAGGCGAGGCGGATGAGGTTGTTCAAGGACTGCGGTCATTGGTGCTGCGATTATATCATCCTCAGGCGAACCAGACGCGCCCGATCTGGTAGATCGCCAGGCAAACCACGTATGCCACCCCGTTCATATAAACCAGCATGAGAACCGGCCAGCGCCAACTGGCCGTCTCGCGCTTCACGATGGCGAGGGTGCTCATGCACTGCATCGCCAGGACGAACCAGACGAGCAGGCTCACCGCCACCAGCGGCGTCCAGACGGGGCGACCATCCGGATACTTGTCCGACAGCATCGCCGACGCCAGCGGCTCGGTTTCGTCCTCGCTGCCGGCGTTGTAGGTGATGGCCATCGTGCTCACGAACACCTCGCGCGCCGCGAACGCGCCGACGAGGCCGACGCCCATCTTCCAGTCGTAACCGAGCGGGCGAATCACCGGCTCGATCAGGTGGCCGAAGCGGCCGGCGAGGGAGTGGCGGAGTTGCTCGGAGGCAATCGCTTCATCAGTCAGTTCCCGGGCCGCGCCCTCATTCACCACGACCAAGTCGCGGCCCGAGGCAACCTCCAATGGCCGCTTCGCCTCGGCGGTGATTTGCTGGACGCGCTCCTCCGGCAGGCGTGGGTAGTACGTCATCGCCCAGAGGATCACGCTCAGGCAGAAAATGATCGTGCCGGCCTTCACGACGAACGCCTTGGTGCTCGTCCACACCTGACGGGCGACCTGCGAGAGCTGCGGGACCTTGTAGGTCGGCATCTCGAGGATGAATGCCTGGGGACGACCTTTGAGCAGGGTGCGTTTGAAGATGAATGCGGTTGCTGCTGCTGCGATCACGCCGAGCGCGTAGAGGGAGAACATGATCCCGCCGCGAGCGGCGGGGCTAAATGTGGCGAAGAAGGTGCCGATGAGCAGGAAGTAGACGGGGAGGCGCGCGCTGCAGCTCATGAACGGCGCGACGAAGATCGTCGCCAGCCGGTCCTTGCGGTTCTCAATCGTGCGCGCGGCCATGATCCCGGGGATCGCGCACGCGAAGCTGCTGAGCAACGGGATGAAGCTCTTGCCGTGCAATCCCACTTTCGCGAGCAGCCGGTCCATCAGAAACGCGGCCCGCGCGAGGTAGCCGCTGTCTTCCAGCACCGCGAGGAAGAGAAATAGCAGCGCGATCTGCGGGACGAATACGATCACCGCGCCGACGCCGGCGACGATGCCGTCGGTCCACAGGTCCTGGATCGGGCCCTCGGGCAGCAGCGGCGTGATGAAGTCGCCGAGCGCCGCAACGCCGCTCTCCATCGCGCCCATCATCGGGTCGGCGATGAAGAAGATCGTCACGAACAGCGCCGCCATCACCAGGCCGAAGATCGCGAGGCCCCACACTTTGTGGATGAGGATCGCGTCGACCATTTCGGTGAGGTGACGCGTCGGAGCCTGGTAGTCC